>CAIOZP010000462.1 GCA_903862805.1 uncultured Fibrobacterota bacterium | reverse complement strand
GTCAGAATGCGAGACATTGATTTTTGAATCATATGAAAGTTTTCCGGGGCCGATCTGTACATCAATTCCTATTCCGGGTAGCATACCGTCGGCGATTTTGCCGATGTGCGCTCCGTCGGCATCGCTCCGGTTGTTATTGCGGGCATACGCATAAGATCCGCGTAGCGTAACTTTCTTTCCAGCGGTCAGCGAGAGATCGAGACCAGCTCCGTATTCGTTGTCGCCTTTATTGGATTTCAGCTTGTAGTTGTACCAGCGGTCAATGACGACCACGCCTTGCGGACAGATCGAAACCGGGCCAATGGAAACCGGGACGTTGATAATGTTGATTACGCCATTATTGTTTTTATAAGAGCTGTCAGGTGCTTTAGAAGGAACGAAATCCAATCGGGTTCTATATATTGAAGATGTCACATCAAAACCGAATTTGAAATTACCGGAAGTAATAACTGGAAACTCAAGACAAAGCCCTGGAAGGGAGTTGTTCGTCCCGACCGCCCAGCCGTTGAATCCGGCATCGCTGTAAAGCCCCGAATTGTTGCGGAAGGAATTTTCCATCAGGTCGAGTGTCCCGTGCGCTTTTACAGGAATGAATCCGGCACTGACACCAAAATGCGTGTAGTGCAGCTTTGCATACGCGAGAGAGAAGTAGGGAATGCTGAGTCCGGATACTGTCGTGCTTGCCGCATCGCTTTTGGTGGTATCGACCTTCGTTGTTGCAGTGGCCTTATCCTTGAAATGGTTTGAATTGAACCAGTCGATCTGCTCGGTTGCGGTGTAATCATTTCCGATCTGTGCCTGAAACAGAACATGTTCGTTCAGCTCGGCTTTCAATCCAAGATAATAACCGATGAGGTTTGTATAGTCTCCCGACTTGTTTATGAAAGTGTCTGCGTTACTGACCGTCTGCTTGGCATCATAACGAAGCCGGTACTGGGCAAATCCGAGCGGTGTGAATTTCGGATATACCGTTGCGGAATCTGCGGCACTTGAAATTCCGACCGATGCAAGCACGATTGCAAGTGCTGCAAGTTTCATCAAACTCATTTTCTTTTCTCCTTGAAATATTAAAGAAACATTAAAATCCGGTTAACTATCATTTTTGCGTCAATCAAATTCAAGGTATTTTTCAGCAGGATTTCAAATAGTCAGGGGAATATACCTGCACCGAATTAGCGAACTTTTACTTGAACCAACCATCTGCAAACAGCTATCTTCACGGGTCGGTTGTCATAACTTGGCGCCGACGGTTTTTTTTCATTTTTATCGAGGAGATTTCATGGACACCATGTGGGAGAAAATCAAATCGGGACTGAGAAGCAGTGCTACTGTTTCCATCGAGAAGATCGACGAATATACCAAGATAGGCAAACTCAAGATTGAGGAATACGCTGCCCGCCGCAAGATAGAACGTAATCTGATTGACATTGGAGAACGTGTCATCGACCTGCTTGATGATGGCAAGTCTTCGGAAGTGGGAAGCGACCTTGCCGTGATCGGTTCGGTCTCAAACATCAAGGCACTCAAAGAGGAAATAGTCCAGATAGATGCGCGGGTCAAAGAGATCAGTGATGCGGCGAAGGCCGCTGCGGCAGCGCGTAAAACTGCCACCAATGAAACATCGAAAGACGGAGAAGAAGAACCCTCCGGGATCTGATGGCAAAAAAACCTCCGGCATTTTTCCTTATCATTTCAAGGGGCGGCAACGACGCCGTCCCTTTTCATATCCGCAGATGGATGATCGCTCTCGCTGTTTTATTTTTCGCCGCCGGTGTCGCCGGATTTTACATCCCCTTTTCGAGCTTCTCGCTCACCATGTCAGAAATAAATTATAAGCACAGCCTTGAAAAACAAAATCTCATGCTCGGACAAT
>CAIOZP010000461.1 GCA_903862805.1 uncultured Fibrobacterota bacterium | reverse complement strand
GCTTTTTTCAGCGGAATGTCCACCTCGGACATCCCGTTTTGCATTCGGGATGAGAAAAACACAGTGCAAAGTGACCGGATCATGCCACCGACTCATCAGAACAGTACTCCGACTGATAAGAACACAGCTCCGACTGATAAGAATTCAACTCATGTTGACAATAAATTACAGGGGTGCTGGAAAATATTTATCGGTACTGTAATTTTACAGCCAATGTTTGCAATATCACCGTCAATGTCGATGAGAATCCTTATGATGTGAGTTGTATGACGGGTAAATGTGGTCTTATTAGTGTGCGGGGCATCTGGAACGTGGTTCCGGCAATATGTATCTGGCTTGTGCCGAAACCGCGCAAAACGCGATGCTGATAATCGAGGCCTTTCCAACCATACCAAGCCACCGAGAGAACATGTGTAAACAAAAAGGCGGCTTCGCGCCAGACCTCACCCCGGACTTTGTCAGGCACAGTCCTTCAGAGAGGGTACCGGTTCCCTTTGGGAACGAAAAGGTCAAAGCGAAGCGTTCTGAACCATGATCTGGGATTAAGAGAACCTTCTTTTCATCATGGTAATCAAGAGAATCCTGTAAATCACGGTTCAAGACAGAAAATCAGGCAATCCACAAATCCAAAGCCGTCAGATGAAAATCCTTCACTCATCCCCGATTTCACTGTCGGGAAATATCGGTCAGACATCCGCTCTTGTGTCGTCGAGAGTTTTGACAAATGTAACGACTTCGTCATATTTCAGATTGCCGCCGAAGATGTCCAGCGCACTTCCGACGGTGATGTCAACACATCCACCGCCGTAGAGATGAACTTCGCGCAGATCGTCGAGCGATGAAACCCCGCCTGCGTAGGTGACCGGTATCGGGCTGCATTCGCCGAGCAGGGCGACCAGCTCGGAATCAATTCCGCCCATCTTGCCTTCGACATCGGCGGCGTGAACGAGGAACTCGTCGCAATGCGAGGCCAGCTCGTCGAAGAGCGCGGCACGCAGGGGTTCATCGGTCCAGTGCTGCCAGCGGTCGGTCATTACGAAGTACTCGTTGTCGCGTTTGCGGCATGAAAGGTCGAGAACAAGCCGTTTGCGCCCGACGGCTTTTTTGATGGCTTCGAGATTCTCGCGGTTGATGCGTCCGCCCGAAAAAACAAACGATGTGACGATCACGTGCGAGGCACCTGCGTCGAGATATTGTGCGGCGTTTTCCGGGCGGATGCCGCCACCGATCTGAAGTCCGCCGGGATATTCCGACAGCGCTTCGAGAGCCGCATCTTCGTTTCCGCCTCCGAGCATGATCACATGTCCGCCCGAAAGTCCATCGCGTTTGTACAGCGAGGCAAAATGTGACGAAGGAAGATCGGTATCGAAATTCGTCTGCGGCGCTGAACCGGCTTCATCGGAAAGAGAGCCTCCGACAATTTGCTTTACACGACCATCATGAAGGTCTATGCACGGACGGAATTTCATATCAGCCTCCTTGTCGTCGATGCAAAAATATCTATTGGGGAAAATCCGGCGTAATAAAATGAACATTTCCAGCTTCTTGCCGAATTTATCCGAACAAAAAGAACTATTTTGTTGTACTTTATCCATTGTCCGGATCGGCGGAATGGTTCGTTGTTTCCGGGAGTAAAGCAGACCAACCTTTTTCAAAGGATCGTTTCATGCGTTTTCTGTCTACTGCGATTGCGGCGGTCGTTTCGTTTTCACTTCTTGCGGGATGCGACAAAGGCCCGGCAAAAGTTCAGGTTCTGGAAAAATTCGACAACGGCACCAAGAAAAAAGAGGTCGGATATTTCGAATCGCCGACCAAGCCGCGCTGGGTCGCGATGTATTTCGCCGACGGAAAGCTTCAGTCGCTTCAGTGTTTCAGCGCGATGAAAACCAGTACCGGATTACCTGCGAAGGATAGTCTGCTGATTATCAATTTCCCCAACGGCAACAAGTACCGCGAAGCTACTTACAGCAACGATACTCTCGTTGGATCTGATAAGTCATGGTACGAAAACGGCCAGTTGAAAAGCGAGACGAAATATGCCGCCGGTGTTCCTGACGGTATCGCCACAACGTTTTACGACGACGGGAAAAAAGAATCCGAAATGCCTTACAAGGCCGGTCTTCGTGATGGGCTAATAACCCAGTGGTACAAGAACGGCAACAAGGCAAAGGAAACGCCTTACAAGGCCGACAAGATCGAAGGTGTTGTCCGCGAGTACTACGACAACGGCAAGCCGAAATCAGAAATCAACTACGTGTCCGATGTCCAGAGCGGAGTTTCGGCTGAGTATTACGACAATGGCAAGAAGAAAGACGAATGCTCGTACAATGACGGTCAACTCGACGGCGTTAAGCAGGAATGGAGCGAGTCGGGCCGCTTGGTTGCAAAAGCCACATATCAGAAGGGCGAACTGATAGAAGGTCAGCGCTACTGATTTTTATCTCACCGGAATATTCAGGCCGGAGAGATCCATTTCTCCGGCTTTTTTATCATGAACTATTCCGAACATTCGCACTGCAAATTTGTTTAACCCGGAATGTCCATTAGGTCGCGGCGTATCTCCGCAATATCTCAGCAGATATTACTCCAAAATCCGCATCGCAATTCGGCTCAAAGCCTCACGAATCTACATCTACGTCCTAACTGACAATCTGGGTTCGATGTATATTGGCACCGTTCCGGGTATGGCGTCAGGGAATTTCCGTAGAATCGGAAGCGGGCCGGCCACTGTGACCCTTTGCTGATATTCAGCGCGCGTCCAATCAGACCACTGGTAAAAAACCGGGAAGGTCGGACGTCGGGGAAGCCAGGAGACCTTCCATACCCGAAGTTCAACTGCTTTTTCACCAGGCATGAAAAAGCCAGCGGATTTTTTCGAAATGAATTTTATCAGACGGATAGCGGCACCAGCTTTTTTGCTTGTTGTCGCCTTATGCCTTCTCGTTTCGTGTAATAGGGTTGTGCATGCAGTACCCGAGCATCCCAAACGGATCATCGCATTTGCTCCAAGCATCACCGAAACGATCTATGCGCTTGGTGCGCAATCGCTACTTGTCGGAGTTACCGATTTTTGCACATGGCCCGAAAATGTTTCGGAAAAACCGAGCGTGGGCGGATATACAAATCCTTCATACGAGCGCATTCTTTCTCTTCATCCCGACTGCGTGATAACGCTTCGCGAACATGACGACCTCAACGCCTTCCTTGACAAAAGCGGAATCGCATCGATACGCGTTCCCAATGACAACCTGGGCGAGATTCTGAAAAGCTTTGTCACCATCGGAAAACTTTGCGGTCGCGAGAAACAGGCCGACAGCATTGTAGCATTTGTCAATGGCACGATGGTCGGGCATGATGTTCCGGAAAGCCAGCGGCCGAGAGTCATGCTGGTTGTCGGACGTGACAATCCCGGCAGCGGATCGGTAACGAGTGTGTGGGCGGCGGGTCCGGCAACTTTCTATTCGGAGCTGATCGAGGCCGCCGGTGGCAGGTGCGCCGTGAAGGATTCTTTGCCAAGGTATCCATCTATCGGGATCGAGGGAATCGCCGCGATTGATCCCGATATTATTGTCGATATTTCGTCGGCGTCGATTGCGACACTTTCGCCGCAGGCCTGCACAGCCGATTGGAAACCTCTCACGATGCTGCGTGCCGTGCGCGAGAATGAAGTGGCAAGTCCGCCGGGGCGTTATTTCCCTATTCCCGGGCCGCGCATCGGAAACACGATTGCAGATCTTCGCGAAATTATTGAGAACTGGAAAAAGATTCATGGCCGCGCTTCTTGACATCTGCGAAATTTCCGCCGGATATGGTGGGAAGTCGGCACTAACCGGCGTTTCGCTTCGTGTCGAACGCGGCGAGCGCTGGGCAGTGATCGGGCCGAACGGTTCAGGAAAATCGACACTGCTCAAGATTGCAGCCGGACTGATGAAACCGTCGGCGGGATCGGTGTTGATTGACGGATGCGAATCATCGACGCTCAAGCAGCGCGATCTGGCGCGGATG
>CAIOZP010000460.1 GCA_903862805.1 uncultured Fibrobacterota bacterium | reverse complement strand
TAACTGGCGCTGTCCAGATAAACTGCATTACCCGACGGACTGGTCGCCCAACCTATAAATGTGTATCCAGCCCGTGTAAAGGTATTGCCCCTGAGCTTAACGGTACCTTCGGTTGGCACCGAAAGAGGCAGCATCGCCCCTGATCCGTTGTTCGCATTGAATGTTACCGTATTGATATTCGGTGTCCAGACCGCATACAAGGTTACTGAAGAATTACCTATTAGTACTGATGATTGCGTGCCACTTCCAGTTGCCAAGGTGTCCCAACCTGCAAACATATATCCGGTTTTCTTGAGACTATCGGGATTCCCAAGAACTGTCGCGGTTGCACCGGAGAGATAAGTAGCCGTATCACTCGGAGCAGTTC
Organism: uncultured Fibrobacterota bacterium; assembly: GCA_903862805.1. GTDB lineage: Bacteria > Fibrobacterota > Chitinivibrionia > Chitinivibrionales > CAIOZP01 > CAIOZP01. The sequence continues at coordinate 7,671 of CAIOZP010000460.1, read as the reverse complement.
CCGAATCCGCTCCGTTGGAATTGTATGTCACAGAATATTTGGGATCTGTTGTCCAGACCGCATACAATGTGACATCCGACGTTCCCATCGTGATGGTTGATTTACCGGTCGAACTCGTAGCCGAAGTGTCCCATCCACCGAAGATGAAATTTGTTTTCTTGAGATTGTTCGGATTTCCAAGAACGGTGACAGTTGCTCCCGCCAAATAAAGAGCGGGGTCTGTCGGAACGGTTCCGGATGTCGCGACGTTCGAATTATATGTCACTGTGTACTTTGGAGATGCCGCCCATTTTGCGTATAGGGTTATATCTCCTGTTATCGGAGTGCTTGCAAACACGAAAGCATTCACGAATCCCGAATCACTGTACCAGTCAACAAAATCGTAGCCCAGCTTAGTCGGAGCTGCCGGCTTAGTGGCTACGCTTCCGTTTGTAATCGTCTGAGACGCTACTGCCGATCCATTTCGGGAATCGAATGTAACTGCATAAGATGCAAGTTTGAACCACACACAGAGCGTGTCGTTTTTCACCACGTTGTTTATGGTTATCGAATCGGCATTGGCGACCTTGACTCCATTGAGCGTGATCGAATCGGTCACGTATCCGCTATTGGGTTTAATGGCGAAAGTCTTTGAACCCATCGAGTCAACGGAAACAGTTCCCGACGGAGTGACGATTCCACCTGAAACCGGCGATGAAATCACATTAATCTGATACTGCTTCGCTGTCGGTTTCTTAAACGTTGCTCTGATGCTGTGATTTGAATCCACAGACTGGAATGTGTAGGCTGTTCCTGCGTTGGATTGAAGTACACCGTCAACTATCAGGCTGTCAACTATGTATCCGCTGTCTGGAGTGAAGGTAATCGTCTGATTGGATGCCGAATCCACCGAGACTGGGCCGACCGGATCAACTTTTCCGTTGACATCGGCGGTATCGTAAATGGTGTATTTGGGCAATGCTACTGCTTTGAATACTGCCTTGATCGTGACCGCATGAGCAGGCATTATTAGAGTGTCGGTTCCGGTAATCAGCGCGCTGTCTTTTCCGCCCCAATGATCAAAAGCGTATCCGGTTTTTTTGATCGCGTTAAGAACAAGTTTCGTCCCAAACGCCACACTGTCGCTGGCCGGCAAAACTCTGCCCATCGATGTGTCGTTGACAGTATCAATAAAAACATATTTAGCAGGTTTGAAAACAGCCTTCACAGTCACCGAATGATGCGACATTGTCAATGAGTCGCTGCTTGAAATAAGCGAACTGTCGGCTCCGCTCCAATGATCGAAAACATATCCGGTATCGACGATGGCTTTCAGATGCATTTTCGTTTTGTACGCCACGCTGCCGCTGGCCGGACTGACCTTTCCCATCGATGTGTCGTTGACCGTGTCGACAAAAGAATAAAGCGAAGGGACGAATACCGCTTTGGCTGTGAAATCGGTGGTTGGCATGACAAGAACATTGCCCGCATTGATTTTGCTGCTGTCGGTTCCGCTCCAATGATCAAATTCATATCCGGTATCGGCTGTCGGGATCAGTGTTATGTGGGTTCCGGCAGCATTTTGCCCGCTTGCTGGGCTCACTTTGCCGAAGGATGTGTCGTTTACGGTGTCAGTGAAAAACGGAAAAGCGGAAACAAGAATTATGGTATCGGTGTTTACTCCGGCGACAAGATCGATCACTGTACTTCCAGTATCGCTCAAAACATTGTTCACGAATTTATCGACACGAACGCTTCTTCCTTTTCCAACAGGGATCGAAAAGCTGTGTGGTCCGACAGCTAAGCTGTCCCAGCGAAGCGTATCTGTTCCAGAAGCACTCGCTGTCACATTGAAAAAAACTGTTGAACCGGTGGCTGTTTTGCTGCTGACAACGGAAAGACTCAGATCGGCGGTCAATGCCGCGCTATTGTTGGGCTTGAGCATATTCCCACAGGAAAGTATAAGAGTCACCAACAGTCCGAATGAGAGAAATTTAAATGCTTTCAATGTCGAAATCCTTCTATTTGATATTTCTTATTTATTGGAGATTGAGTTTCAGAGTGGCGTCATCTGTATTGTTGGATGAACCCGATTTTTTTCCGCCCAGAATGAGCACCGCGGCAACTGCTCCACCGGCAACGGCAACACCGCCGATTATCACACCGGCAACTACTCCGCCGTGATGCTTTTTCTCAGGTGCGGTAGCCGTTTTTGTAGCAGTAGTGTCGCCGATCGATGTCTTGAATTCATGGATAAGTTCGCCTGTCATATTCGTGACGCCATTTTCGACCATTGCGTCAACGCCGCCTCTGTTTTTGAATGTGTAATTAGCAACTATCTTCGCAGTTCCAACGTCGATAATGCGGCAGGTAAGCATAGTGTAGCTTCCGGCCGAACCGAGGCTTCCGACAGCGATATATTGGGCACCAAGAACCTGTCCGATCTTGACCGCACATTCGTCATTGGTGCATCCGCTCTGCTGAAAGCCCTGTTCCTTGAGGATCTCTTCCATCTGAGATCGCTCAATCACCTGAAAAGCCTGCGTCTTCATGAACTCGGAGCGAAGCTGATCGGTAATTACAAGCGCGTCGCTGCTGCTGAGACCAAGTGCTTCGAGGTTGGAAACTGCTATTGCTGGTGCCATTTTTGCGTTGCCTGATGCTGATGCTTGCGAAAATCCCGTAACTGCAATTAGCAGGATTGAAGCGAATATATTTCTCACGTTCCTCCGAGGTAATTCAATTTTCAAACTCGATTTACCCTCCAAAAATAGCTCGTGGGACAAGGCTTTGTCTGTGATCAAAATCACATGGAGTGCGGATTTTTATGAGAAATTTATGAAGAATACGAAATTAAGAATGATAAGACAAATAAGAGGGAAGGGCTCCCGCCCTTAAACTTGGTACGGAAGATGTGACCCCAACCCACTGGAGGGCCTCTTCAGTTTAACCATCGGCTTGAGTCCAAAAAAAATTGGTCAAACACCTCTGCCGAATAGTACTAAATTTTGTAAACAGTGCTTGCCCGAAATTTTTAACGATTGATACCACGTTCACAGTGAATTTTACAGAACCGTAAACCTGTTCCTGCCCGATTCCTTGGACTTGTACAAAGCCTGATCTGCTCGATCAATAAGCGTCTCCGGTTTTTCTCCGGCTCTAAACTGTGTGATACCGAGGCTGACCGTGACCGAAAGACCTTTCACGCTTCTGTCGGATTCTATTCTGGTGCGAATGCGTTCTGCGAGCAGCGTGGCATTTTCGACAGGTGTTTCTGGCATAATTACGCAAAACTCCTCGCCGCCGTAACGGAAGGTGCGATCTGTTTGCCTGCCCGATGATTTGGCTATGCGGGCGACCATTTTGATGACTTCATCGCCGACCGGATGTCCGTAGGTGTCATTGAATTTTTTGAAATGGTCGATGTCAAACATCAGCATAGAAAGTGTGCGGTCATATCGAATGCTCCGGTCGATCTCGGATCGGATCGTTTCCTGGAACATCCGGTGATTGAAAAGGCCCGTCAGACCGTCGCATGACGCGAGTTCCTCCTGACGACGGAAATATGCGGCGCGCTCAAGCGTTACGGATGCCTGTGTCGCCGCAAGGCCAATGAATTTAGCCGAGGTTTCGTCGAGTGTTTCACCGAATCTTTGGCCGAGAACAATCACCAGTCCGCGAAGCGTTCCACGAAAGCGGATCGGACACATGCAAAGCGCCCTGATGTCCTGAACAGCCCAGCCCCAGCGTCTGTCTTTGTGTATGTCGGCGATTATCGTCGAACCATCGGGCCATGCTTCGAGAAGATTACGGAGATAAATCAGTTCGGATTGCGGATTACCTCCGAGATGAAAACCGTTCGGCCATGAAAGCAGCGGCCGCATCCGGTTGTCGTCATCGTATAGAGCAACAAGGCAGGCCTTGGCCGGAACAAGTTTCGGGATTTTTGCACAGATATTCTGGATGATCTCGCGCTCACTGAGAGTGTTTTCGAGCAGGCGGGCAATGGAGAAACTGACATCAAGCCCTTTCATTGCCTGTTCATTTCTCTCCTGAAGATGAAGTCGTTCGAGCTGCGCCGAAATGACAGGAATCATTCCCCGCATCACGGCACTGGCGGTGACTTCGGCAGCTTCATCAACGTTTGCCAAGCGGACAACCGCCATCTCCATTCCGAACAGAAACACAGGAATCAGCAGCAGATTGTATTCGGATGGAACCTGCTTGAGATCAACGTAAAGATCAGCCTTGTCGCGAAATAACTGTTCCCATATTATGCTGCGATTCTTGAAACACTTCCCCATTGCACTTTGGTTACGTGGGATTTCTGGAAGCAGATCGGGGTTGTAGCCTTTGCCAAATTTATAGACAAAAGTTTCTGTCTCCTGATCCAGAACAAATATTCCGGCGTAGCGAGCATGAAGAAGTTCGGCAAGGGCATCTATAAGATCTTTCAGCAGCTGATCGGGATCTGTCGCATCGGTCAGCACCTTCATGAATGTGCGATAGAGATCGCGCTCGGCACGGCATTCCTTGTGTCCGGCAAGCCTGCCTTTGAGTATCGTTACACTATCCTTGAGTTTGGATATGTGAAGCTCGTATTCGGCATTTTTATTATCATGTTCGTCGGCACTTGACGAAAAAAACATCGGCTATAACCTGAAAATGGTTTCCTGTTTCAAACGCGGGTCAGAGTAACATTGACAAATGATGACAGTAAAGGAATAAAACCATCGCGCAGGATAAATCCGGAGAGTGTAGGTGTGAGGGTGAGTCTCAATTGCGCTGGCGCTGGATTTACATCAGCACAAGCTGCGCCTGGAGCGCACCGGCTTCTTTGATAGCCTGAAATATCGAAATGACATCACGCGGAGCGACACCAAGGGAATTCAGCGCAGATGCGAGGTCGCCAACGGTTGTGGTCTTGGGAAGAACAACCATGTTCATATCCTTTTCTTCGGTGACTATGTCGGCGTTGGGAACGATGCCGGTGACTCCGTTTGTGAATGGCTTTGGCTCGACCACTTCAGGTTCATTTGTGATCTCGATCTTGATTCCGCCATGAGTGACAGCAATCTCGGAGATACGGACATTACCACCGGCGACTATGGTTCCGGTGCGTTCGTTCATCACAACCTTGGCCGCGCTCTGCATATCAAATGTGACGTTCTCAACTGTTGATATGAAATCCATCAGATTCCTTTTGTTTTTTACCGAATCCCTCGCAACCACACTATAGTCGAGCGCAATTGTCGAGGCATCAAGTGCGCGGGCAATAGGATCGGTATAGCCCGGGAAGGCAGCATTAACAGCTTTAGCAAGTGTAACCGCCGATGTGAAATCCGGGCTGAAAAGAGAAAGCGCAAGGTCGCGCCCGTCCAGCACGTTCAACTCATATTCGCGCTGAACAATTCCACCATCCGGAATGCGTCCGACCATGACATGATTCTTTTTGGTACGCGCCAGACCATAGTCGCGGACGTCATATCCGCCGGTGGACATCGGCCCTTGGGCACTTGCGAAAACCATCCCATCAGGGCCTTGAAGCGGAGTGAGAATCAGCGTTCCGCCTTCGAGACTTGTGGCATCGCCAAGCGAACTTACCGTAACGTCAAGATGAGTTCCTTTGCGCTTGAACGGCGTGAGCGTTCCAGTGACCATTACCGCCGCAACGTTGCGAAGCATCATCTGGTTGTCAGGAAGTTCGATGCCGAGATTCTTGAGCATATTGCGAACGGTCTGCGTGGTAAAAACCGTTTGCGTACGGTCTCCCGTTCCGTCGAGTCCGACCACCAATCCGTAGCCAAAAATCTGAACCTCCTCCACTCCGGAGAGAGCCGCGACATCCTTGATGCGCACATTCTGCTGAGCAGCGCACAGCGAGATTGAAATCAGTATCGCAAAGGCGGTCAGTTCAAGAATCTTTTTCATGGCAGGCTCCGATCAGAAAATGAAATTCATCAGGCGGGCGAACGGGCCGGGACGATGTCCCTGCTGTACCGAACCCTTGCCGGAGTAGGCGATTTGCGCGTCGGCGATATTCGAAGACATTACGATGTTATTCGCTTCGATGTCCTGTGGACGCACTATGCCGGAAATTTTTATGATCTCTTTTTCTTCGTTGATCTCGACAACCTTGCTACCTTCGATAACGAGATTGCCGTTGTCGAGAACCTGCACCACTCTCGCCGAAATGTTTGCGTTGAGATTGCCGGTACGGGCCGTCTGTCCTTTACCGTCAAACTTGACTCCAAGGCTTCCGCTGGCACTCATCTGGGGAATGCGGCCGAGGAGCGGGCCGACGCCTGCACCGATACCAAGATCAAGACCGTTTGACTTGTCCGTGCTCGTGCTGCTCTGGCTTCCTGCTTTGGCATTCTCGTCAATCACAACGGTGAGAATATCGTCAACGCGCATCGCCCTGTGATTGGTGTAGAGATTGAAATCGTTTGCCTGTGCAGAGACAACAAAAAGTGCCGCCGCAAATGTTCCGATAATTTTTCTCATATTGTCAATCTCCTGCTTTTCGTTTTCATGTTCCGCTGACTATTTCGACATGATTCTGGCCTATGACTTTAGCCCGCACCAATTTTCTACTGCCGAGATTTTCGACCATCACGCTCTGACCAGTGCATCCGTCTTCGCGGGCAATCGCGTCAATCGAAAGAATCACTGTGCCGCGACGGCAGGTCAGCGTTACATTGTCGCCGTTTCTGACATCAGGCGGACGGCGAACAAACACATCACTTAGAATTGTTCCGGGAAGAATCGTTCTGGTTGCCTGACGACCGATCACATCGGCGGTATCGGTAAATGGCATTGATGCGACGTTGGTGATATCCTTGCGAAGCGCCTGAATCCCGCTGCGGGTAATGATTTGGCCGCAGGAAAACTGATCCTTGGCAACTAAAACCGTCGTCTGAACACTTACCCGGCACGACACCGGAACATCGATTGTCCTGCCGCAATTGCGCAGAGTCAGCAGAAGCGGAATCACGCCGCGGTTATGCGGATCAACTGTACCGGAAACCGTGGTTTCGATTTCGCCGGGAAGGAATTTGAAGTCGCGCTCGGTGGCAATCTCGATCGAGTAATCCTTTTTCGGCCAATCAAGCTTAGACGAAATATAATCCTTGAGTTTGTCGCTGTAATCTTTCATCGTCTTGACAATCGCGACCGTTCCGACTTTTATGCGCTGTGCGCCATCAATGGAAACACGGCACTGTCCTGCGATACTGCGAAGTTCTCCCGAAGTGATTTCGGAGACCGAAATGAACCGCGAATATCCGGCCGGTGCGGCATCTCCGACCTTAATCGTACGAATTTTTTCTGCAAGAATTTTGTCGTCACACTTGACAGATGCGACATCGGCAAGAAGGATTTTTCCGCCTCCCTTAGCTGCATTTGATGTGTCGTTAACAAGTCCATTTTTATACAATTCATAAAAATCTTGAAAATTAGGAAGAACGTTAACGTAATTTGGATCAGCTTCAACTAAAGTCATGGAAACATCAAAACCCATAGCGTCAAGAGTTCTTCCAGATGGACTTATGTAATAAGGAACTTCATCAAGATTCTTTTTTATATCTACTTTTGTAACAAAAAATGATTTATAGTACATTTTTACATCACTGCCTAAGTAATATGGGAATTTTAAAAGATTTCCGTATGGAGTAAATCTCATTTGATTAG
>CAIOZP010000459.1 GCA_903862805.1 uncultured Fibrobacterota bacterium | reverse complement strand
TCGCGCCGGAGCAGATGAGCGGCGACGAGATCGGCCCGCAGGTCGATGTCTATGCACTCGGTGCAACGCTTTATGAACTGCTGACCGGTCGCCGTGCGTTTCCTCAGACGAGCATTCCAGTGATCGTGAAAGCCAAGACTCACGGCGAGTTCAACAAGCTCGATCAAAGTACCGGTCTGCCGAAATCTTTGTGCGCTATTGTCAACCGTTCGATGGAAACCGATCCGGCAAAGCGCTTCGAATCCGCCGAGGCGATGGGACTTGCACTTGAGCAGTCGCTTGCAGAACTTCAGGGTGAGAACCGTTCAGTCTTTGTGCTCGAGAATCTCGTGAAAAGGACTTTTGCATCATGACAGATTCGCCGTTTTTCCTCGAGATCATTACAGGTGTCGGTGCCGGAACCGGCTATCCACTTGCCGAAGGTCTTACTGCCATCGGCCGCAATCCGGCGAACAACGCAGTGCTGCCGTCATCGGAGATGCTTGTGTCGGGTAATCACGCGATTGTTTACCGCACGGGATCCACGCTTCTTTTGCAAGATATGGACAGCACCAACGGAACCTACGTCAACGGCGAGAAGGTCACCGAAAAGGTTCTTGTATCCGGTGATATAATATGGCTTGGAAAGCAGGGACCACGTTTGCGCCTCGTTTCTGCCGGTACGGAAACCGACGAGCTTTGTATTTCAAAGGCAGGAAATCGCGGATCAATATATTCCGAAATCCCCGACACCGAAATCATGGGAAGCCCGTTTGACGGGGCATCCTCCTTGCGAAGTTCTGTTGCCAAACGAAGTGACCGCAAGGAAAAGGACACCTCGACCGGTCTCCCGCTGGTTTGAAAATTTGTGCTTTACAAACAGGAAAATGAATGGGCTTTTTTGATTCCATAAAGACCGGACTCTCCAAGACACGCGACCAGATAGGCGCGATAATCGGCGTTTCCCGCGAGCTCGACGAGGCTTTCTACGAACGACTTGAAGAGGCGATGATCTCCGCCGACATCGGTTGCGACCTCAGCCTCGAAATAATTGACAATCTGCGACAGGAAGTGAAGGCGCGTTCTGTGAAGACTGCAGCCGAGGCATACGCACTTGTCAAGGAAATCGTAGCCGGAATGCTATCAGTGCGCCGTGATCCCGATGATTTTCCGCCCAAACCCTGGGTGATTCTGGTGGTTGGCGTGAACGGCGTTGGCAAGACCACGACAATCGGCAAGATCGCGAATGAAATGAAACAGCAGGGACGAAGCGTGATCTTCGGTGCGGCCGACACCTTCCGTGCCGGTGCGATTGAACAGTTGCGCATCTGGGCCGACCGAACCGGTGCCGGATTCGTGGCACAGGCCGAAGGATCGGATCCGGCGGCGGTGGCATTCGATGCGATTGAGGCGGCCAAGGCACGTGGCTGTGATGTCTGCATTCTTGACACGGCGGGAAGACTTCACAACAAAGTAAACCTTATGAACGAGCTCGAAAAAATCACGCGAGTGATCAAGCGTGCATTGCCGAGTGCTCCCAACGAAGTGCTTCTGGTGGTCGATGCCACGACAGGTCAGAACGCAATACGTCAGGCGGAAGTGTTCAGCTCGATCGCAGGACTCACGGGCTTGGTCATCACCAAACTTGACGGAACTGCAAAAGGCGGAATTGCCCTCTCGCTTGCGACGAAATTCCGACTGCCCATAAGAAAGATCGGAGTCGGTGAAGGGATAAATGATCTTCAGGATTTCGATGCGAAAGTATATTCGGAAAGTCTCTTCGGCGATCTGCCGGTTTGAACAAGGAGCTGAATATGGTGAACGCAGTTTGGGGCAATATCTTCGGATCACCCCGTGAAAAAAAAGTGATCATTGAAACACTCGGACAGCTACCGGCCTTTGAAGGTCTCAGCAAAAATGACCTCGCGCAGGTAGAGCGTGTAACACATGAGAGACGTTACAAAGCAGGCGAACCGGTCTTCGATGAAAAGATGCCAGGTGCCGGAATGTACATCGTTTTATCCGGCGAAGTCGTCATTGAAAAACTCATTGGCGACGATAACAAGATAGAGCTGGCCACCGTCGGCGAGAAATGTTTTTTCGGCGAACTCGCTCTTATAGACGAAATGCCGCGAAGCGCCGGTGCGCGCGCGAAGATCGATTCGGTGCTTCTCGCGTTCTGTAAACCCGATCTCGAAAATCTGCTCGAACACAATCCCGGCCTCGCCGCCCGTATCGTTCGCAATGTTGCAAAAATGATCTGTCGCCGACTTGTCGAAACGAACAATCGCATGGAAGCACTCGAAACCCGTATCTCCACTCTTTCTCACAAGGAAAAGTGATATGCGCAATTCCTCTTCCCACAAGGTTGTGAAGGTTCTTTATTTCATCGCGGTGGCTGCGGTGATCGTTGCGATTGCATACAGTTTCAAGATCCTCGCAGTTCCGGTATTGCTCGCGCTGATACTTAAACTTTTGCTCGATCCGGTTGTTGCGTGGTTTGAATCACGCGGCATGAAACGAATGAATGTTCTTATCGGGCTTTCTCTTTCTGCAACGCTGGTTCTTGTGGTCCTCGGTGCTATATTCATCCCGGCAATTCTCCGTGAATGCAAAAATATTGTCAGCAATCTGCCGGTTTACAAGCAGTCATTTATCGCCGCTGCCGGTCAGCTTCACGACTCCGCACTAAAGCTTATGCCAGGTGTTTCCGTACCGGATTTTCAGGCAATGCTTACAGAACGCTTGTCGAAGCCGGGCGGTTTCAAAATGGAGACACTGTTCCATTATCTTCCCGATGTATTCGAAATTTTTATGACCATCGCTCTTGTTCCGATCATCACTTTCTTCTTTCTCGCCGATGGCCATCTGATCAACAAGTTTCTTATGTCACTTGTGCCTAATACTTACTTCGAAATGTCGGTGTTACTTGTCAACCGCGTGCTAACACAGATCCGACAGTACATCCGCGGGCAGATGCTCGATGCAGCTTACGTCGGGTTATGCATGACCATCGGTCTGCTTCTGACTCATACGCATTATGCGATTGTGCTCGGCATTCTCTCGGGTCTTGGCAATCTGATTCCTTACGTCGGGCCGTCACTCGGACTTGTTGCAGCGGCGCTGCTGATGCTTCTCTCGCCGGAAGGGCTGACCAATATTACGCCACTGCTCTGGCTCGGATTCTGCGTGTTCCTCACGCACTTCACCGAGATCCATTTCGTTTATCCGATTGTGGTTGGCAACAGCGTCGATCTGCATCCGCTCGTCGTGATATTGGGCGTTGTTGTCGGCGGCACACTCGCCGGTATTGTCGGGATGCTTCTTGCCGTTCCGATCATGGGAATCGCAAAAGTATCATTTGAAACGGTGCATTCTTACCTGAAAAGCTATTCGATTATCTGATTACCTTTTGTCAACCTGCATATCTTAAATATCTCGATTCTTTCAGGATGAAATTCCGTCCGTACAGTTCTCTCTTCTTTATGCTGATACAGAAAAGAAATTGTTTTGCCCTTGTCACTGCTACATAAAAGAGGCGTTTTTCCTCTGCAAGAGACGGATCGTTCTCATCTGTCAAAAACGAGAATGACCGATGCTTGCTTCTGTCAGAAATTTTGAATGAAGGGAAAACTGTTTCTTCAAGATCACAGATGAACACGGCCTCAAACTCAAGCCCTTTTGCAGAATGAACAGTCATGATTCTTGGCTGATTTGTATCCTGGAAATGCGGCAAAACCGTTGCGGAAAATTCATCGACACTGCGATTGGTCCGGCAAAGTACGGTACAGGCAGAAGATGGAATACCCGATCGTTTTTCCAGCTCACGGATTTCTTGGACGATCCGACCGACGGCTTCTGCGCTGTCATGAAAACAGAAAGTTCGGACTGCACGTGCGCCTTCCGGAAGGTTGCTGCGCAGGATTTTTCGGAAGGCTTGCGGCTTGTTAGCAAAGATCCTATTTGCAATTTTCAGAATCTTTCCGACACTGCGATAGTTTTGCTCCAGTTTGATAATGCCGGAACCCCGAAACATTTCCCCGAATGATTCCATCACCGTCGGATCGGCTCCGCGGAATCCGTAGATGGACTGATCGTCGTCGCCTACTGCGAAAAGTCTGCTTGAGCCAAGCACTTTCTGAAGCAATCGTACCTGCAAAGGAGAGCTGTCCTGAAATTCATCGACGAGGACATACGAAAATGCTCCGGAAATTTTTGCGAGAAGGGCATCGTCCGATTCAAGCGCGTAAAGCGCCTCGTGCATCATGTCGGAATAGTCCATTACTCCAAGTTCAACTTTACGCCGGTGAAACCGGTCGGCAATTTCCATGAGCAGTGATTCCGATTCCGCATTATCCGCCGGTCGTCCTGATTCGCGTTTGTCAAGGGCATTGCAAAGGCCGATTATATCCAGTGCAAGTTTGCGGCGTTCGTCGAGTGTGCAGCAATCTGCAAGGAGTTTTATCCTTTCCGCATCTTCAAGCACAGTGATCTGCCTATCGCCGCGATGAAGCTGGACAATGCGTTTGCCTAAAGCGTGGAAGGTCGATACAAAAGGAAGC
>CAIOZP010000458.1 GCA_903862805.1 uncultured Fibrobacterota bacterium | reverse complement strand
GGGCCCATGAATTCCATTTCTTCCTTGATCATCTCGGCAGCGCGCGTTGACATGTTTTTGAAGAACTTTTCTTGCAATTCTTCCGACGCGCCCTTGAGTGCCATTGAAAGATCTTTCGTATCGATTTCCTTCATGACGCGCTGCATCGACCGGTCGTCGAGCAGGAGCACGTCTTCGAAAACGAACATGAGGTTATTGATCTCGGTCGCAAGTTCCGGGTTTTCGCGCTCGAGGTTTCCGAGGATGTTTTTCTCGGCACCGCGATCGACGCTGTTTAGGATTCCGGCCACCGCCTGAACGCCGCCGATCTCTGAAACGTCGCCGCCGAAGAGCGCCTTGATCTGATCGACCAGCACCTCTTCGACCTGCCCCAGTGTTTCGGGCGAGATCGATTCCATCGTGGCGATGCGAGTGGCAACATCAACCTGAAGCTCCTGCGGCAGAGCCGAAATGATCGGAGCCGCGTGGGCCGAATCCATGTGAGCCATCAGCAGCGCGATGGTCTGCGGATGTTCTTTCTGAATGAAATTAACCAGCTGTTTGGGATCGACGTTTTCGAGTAGATTGAAACCTGTGGTGCGAATGCTCTGCTGAACCTTTTCAAGGATTTCCTTCGCCTTACGCGGCCCAAGCGCCTTCTCAAGAATTTCGCGAGCGTAGTCAACGCCACCCTGAGTAACAAACTGATGAGCAAGCACGAGGTTATGAAATTCTTCGAGGACAAGCTCGCGCTCGTCGGCAGAGATGTTGTCGAGTTTTGCAATCTCGGTAGTGAGAAGCTCGACCTCCATCTCCTCTAGATTCTTGAAGATTTCCGATGACGCGGCAGTGCCCAGCGCAACCATGACGATCGCGGCTTTTTGCGGCCCCGACAACGACGACACCATCTTGCCTCCACCGAGCTCTTTCTTCTCGGCAGTATAACTGTCCTTGAAGAATCCACTCGTCTCGTCAAATTCACGCGGTTTCTTTTTGTCGGCCATGGCCATCGACGTCCATTTTTGGTTTAACTAAGTGCCGCTCGACATGCAGTCGAACCACAAAAAGAAAATAGTTATTGGTCGGAAGATTATATGTATGTAAATGGAAGTTGACAGATAAGAACAAAACTAGTACGACTGACAAACATGAGACGGCACCGCGCCTTTGCAAATGCTAACAGTACCGTTTCAATCAAGTCTGCAGAGCGCCTCAAAATGGTAATTTTTACGGAACAGTTTTCATGATCTTCATCTCAAGCACCTTGCCTTCGCTCGAAACAAGCACGGCCATTGTCTCTGCGCGAATAATCTCCTGCTCTTCGACTGCGACGATGAACTGTTGATCTTTCTCGTGTCCCTTCGGCGGCGGAACCGATTTCACCGTTGTCACTACCGGATGTGATGTCGGAAGACGATCACGCGGAAGATCTTTCATCAGCTGAAGCACGCTCGACAATGCAGCCTTGAGCGCGAGCGAATCACCGACTCCGGAACCGTTCGGATTGATGGTGTCGCACCAAGTCACATGCGATGTCGGAACTCCGTTTTTCTTCTCGATAAGAATCTCGCAAATAAACGCCGGTGTTCCAGCCGCCGGTCGACCGGCGTAGATCATTGCAAGTCCGGCAGACGTCTTGCCCTTCACTCCGTGCAGCCCGGCTAAACACAAATCGACATTCGCCGCATTGGCTGTATCAAGTTTCAGATACGAGTAAATCGCTTTACATGAGAGAATCTTGAGCGGCAGAGGCGTTTCCTCGGCGCAAACCAAAACTGTCGAAACCAGAATGGCAAAGATTCCAAAACGCAGTTTCATCGTGATTCCCTTTCCGTCAATTTACAAATGATAATTCAGGACAATTTTGATGCGACATCGCTGATCTTCTTAAGCCACTTTTCGCGTGTCTCCCTTTTCACCGATATGACGGCCGACAGCTTAATCCACTTCACATTTTTGATGCCGCAGGTTTTGATACATCCGTTCACGAGTTCGTGCCTGACCACGTTGCCCATGAAAAATCTGTAATACCAGCCCGGTGCATTCATGGTGGTAATGACAACTGCATTTTTGATATATCCAAGTCGCCCCTTGAGCGTGCCCATCGGACCCGGATCATAAGCCCAACCTTTGAGCAGGATCTTGTCGAAGAAACCCTTCAGTATAGCCGGAATCCCGCACCACCACGTCGGATGAATCACGACGAGACTCGTTGCGGCCTCGAACTTTTTCTGATACTCGGCGATCTTGGGATCTTTCGACATTCCCTTGTTGTAAACCGCGAGTTCAGGGCCGGTCATAACCGGGTTGAAACCTTCTGCGTTGAGGTCGATCACTTCATACGAAGTACCGGATTTTTTGAATCCACTCTCGACAGCTTCGAGAATGGCGTGGTTGTAACTGCCAGTCCATGGATGTGCATAAATTACAAGTGCGCTCATTTTTGACTCCTATGTTTTCTGTTTAAGGACTTTTTAAACTATAAAAAGGTACGACGGCATCGGATGAATCACATCTTCCCTGCCAAACGCTCCAAGCCTTTCCTCGCGATATCTTTTCTATAATACATTCCGTCGAAAGAAATATTCCCGACCGCTTTGTAGGCCGCATTCACAGCATCATCCAGATTATCGGCCCACGACGAAACAGCCAGAACACGGCCGCCGTTTGTGAGAATCGATCCATTTTCATCACGCTTTGTTCCTGCGTGATAAACATCGGTATCGGATTTATGCTGCTCGGCAGTTTCAAGGCCGCTTATCACCTTTCCCTTTTCGTAACTACCCGGATAGCCCTTGCTCGCGAGAACGACCGTGGCACATGCACCATCTCTTGTCGAGATTTTCACCTTGTCAAGTCCGCCAAGTGCGCAGGCTTTGAAAACCTCGAACCAGTCGCAGTCAACAAGCGGAAGAACCGCCTGTGTTTCCGGATCGCCAAAGCGGCAGTTGAATTCAACAACCTTCGGGCCTTCGGTGGTTACCATGATTCCAGCGTACAATAAACCGCGGTATGGAATTCCTTCTTTTCGCATAGCTTCAATCGTGGGTCTGATGACTTCCTTTTCTATACGACTCCTGAGTACTGCATCAACAAGAGGAGCCGGAGCATAGGCCCCCATGCCACCGGTGTTGGGGCCAAGGTCATTATCGAATATCCGTTTGTGATCCTGTGCGGCGGGAAGCACACGGAAATTTTTACCATCTGTCAACACGAAGATCGAAGCCTCCTCGCCAACCATGAAATCTTCGAACAGCACAACCGAAGACGCGCTGCCAAACGCTTTCGCGTCGTATATCTGACGAATGGCTTCTTCAGCTTCTTCCATAGTGAGACAAACCATCGCGCCCTTGCCTGCCGCGAGTCCGGAAACCTTTATCACAATTGGTACGCCGTGTTTTTTGAGATATGCGACCGCGTCTGTTTTGCCCGAAAAGGTTTTCGTGACGGCGGTAGGAATGTCGTATTTCTCCATGATCATTTTTGAAAAGGCCTTGCTGCCTTCGAGTTGCGCGGCTGCCTTGCTTGGCCCGAACACCGGTATTCCGGTTCCTTCAAAAATATCGACGATTCCTTCGCATAGCGGAATCTCTGGGCCGACCACCACCAGCTCGACACCGTTGCTGCACGACCAGTCGGCAAGTTCTTTCCAATCACCAATTGGTGTATCAACGAGCATACATCCATCGTTTTCCATGCCGGGGTTGCCGGGATATGCATATAGACAGAGCGGCCGATCGGTGCGCAGCAGCGCCTTGACAATTGCATGTTCACGCCCGCCGCCACCGACGATTAGAACGGTATTCAAAAATTCCAAAGCGATTCTCCTTGGTATTGCCTATCGGGAAATTTGTTCCTTTTTGTCATTCACAGTCATCAAAATAAATCCTGTCTCGTGAAATGAACGAAAAATAGAAATCGGGCCGATGCTTTACACACCGGCCCGACACTGCAGAGAAACCCTCGCCGTCACGGCGCGACCATTTATTTCAAAAGGAGTTTCTTTGTATAGGCTTTACCAGCCGCGACAATCCTGACCAAGAACGCACCGTGTGACTGCTGCCTCATTGAAAGCGTAGCGAGCCCTTGACAAACGCGAATCCCATCCCAGCTCTGGATGAGTCGGCCACGCATGTCATACATCTTCACCGAAACGTTGGCGCCATCGAACTTGCCGAGGGAAAGCTGAAGCATACCGGAACTCGTGAGCTTCACAGAAATGTCTTTTATGCTGATCGCGGTTGCGTCGGCAACAATTCCCGAAGATTCAATGATTACAAAATTTTTCGGAGCTATCGGCAAATCGAGCGAATCTATGATAATTTCATTTGCCAAAAGTTCCGGAACTCCAGAATCTGCGTATGCGACCGAGAGCTTATTCGACAATGTGTCTGTCGCAAGCGCAAGCAGGCTCATCTTGGAATCTACAAAGCCGTAGATCGCACCAAGTTCCGTACCGTTCCCTGCTATTGAATATTTGGCGGCCCATACCAACGGCAGATTTGTAGTGACAGCTGTATCACTGTCGATCGGCAGCGATTGGACGTAAGTGGTAATTTCTTTGCCACTTGTTGTATCGTAGGCAATCCAATGGATTTTCCCATCCCAAGGCTTGGCCGATTTTAGGTATACACCAATTGTTTGCGTGGTGACGCGCTCGACAGGATAAGATTCGCTACCCGATTCAATCACCGCATCAAGAGCCCATCCGTATTTTCCGAGCTGAGTCATGATCTGCTGGATCGTATCCGGAGCGGTGCAGATGATCGCCGAGTAATTTCCGGTACCGGCTCCAGAGGCGATAGACTTGGTGTATGCAAGGTTTGCGAAACCGGCATCGGGAACAATTGTCAGCTCTCCGCTGTTAACGACGTGTACATACTGGTAAGTGTTGTAATCGTAAATGTACTGATCAACCGGCACTAAATCTTCAAACGGAATCTGGTAATTGGCACCATAAAGCAATGGACTCTTTGATGTTCCATGTTCGAGAACGCATGATCCGGTGTCATCTGTGCCATTGTTTATCTTCACCTGAACTGCTGCCGGATGAAGCGCTGGGCCATTAGTAAACGCTGTCTTCACGGTAAAACGAGGGCCATCCGAAAACGCTTTGATAGGTACGGTATAGAGAATACGGATTCTTCTGGAGCCGTCAATCTTCACGGGATAAATATCATAACTATACTGGTTGTTTCCAAGATATTTGATTATTGCCGGATCGCGGTAGGTGAACTGTACACTGTCACGGGCAACAACATTTTCGTATGCGCTGTCGGCCTTGGCTGTTTCACGCAGCTTCGCTTTGAGCATTTGTGTACCGTTCCAAAGCAGCATCGAACGCAATGCCGAACCTTCGCTGAGCGTGAACGTTCCGGTGATCTCAAGTGACTGCGGATCGCCATAGTCACAGGTTCCGGTGGGAGCGATCGTCGCCTCCTCTTCAACATCGGCATAGAACTTGTGCAGAGTAACCGTGATGCTGCCCTGCTTGAGATTACAGCTGCCGTTTGACGGCCATGCATTCTGCGGGAAATGAACCGCCTGCCACATCATACTTTGCGCTGCGGCCATCATCGGGATCACCAGAAGGCTCATTGACAGAAGGGAAATTCTGCGAATCATACATGCTCCTTTTCCAGGATGAATTGTTCTCTGCTTCCGTTCGTAATAAAGATACCGATGTAAATGATTTTCCGTATGTGCATTCCCATGAGAACATGTGCATTCCGGTGAGAACACGGTTGAACTCAACTAACGTCGTCTAAAGACGACGGGTTAGTTAGCGGACTGAAAGTCCTTTTTAAGACAGGCC
Source organism: uncultured Fibrobacterota bacterium (assembly GCA_903862805.1). Lineage (GTDB taxonomy): Bacteria > Fibrobacterota > Chitinivibrionia > Chitinivibrionales > CAIOZP01 > CAIOZP01. The sequence goes on along the minus strand of CAIOZP010000458.1, from coordinate 242 downwards.
AAAAGGTCAGTTATGGTTCTATTCCAAACTTATCGTCTTCTTGGCGTTCAAAATGATGTGCCAAGTACTCCACTATCATCTCTTCCGTCAATTCTCCACTCGTCACACAAAAATATCCGCGGGCCCAGAAGTGGCGACCCCAATACCTTTTACTAAGATGCGAAATTCCTGCTGTAACATTGCGGAACTTCTTCCCTTCAAACGACGCATTATTTCGCTCGGGGACAATGTCGGAGGTGCGG
>CAIOZP010000457.1 GCA_903862805.1 uncultured Fibrobacterota bacterium | reverse complement strand
CGTTTCTGTTCTGGATCGAATCATATAAAGCAGCCGGTCTCCGAAACCAAATTGACAAAGTAGAATTACGGAATGTCGAGTTTGTGAAACTTTCAAACGACCGCTTTTATGATGCTTTTACCGTTCGTATGTTTGCTACAATGACCGACTGCAACATAGATGCCTCCGGCAAGGTTGTTTCCGGCAGTTCCGACAGGCCTCGCAAATTCACCGAATACTGGACCTTCATCCGCACAAAAAATGCGGCCGCCGGATTGACCCGCTGCCAGAACTGCGGTGCCGACGTAAAGATCGGAATGAGCGGTAAGTGCGAGTACTGTGGCTCCGTGATTTCATCGGGCAACTTTGACTGGGTCCTTTCGTCAATCGAGCAGGATGAAGAATATCGCGGCTAAGTTCCTTTACTGTTCCACCCCGAAAACTTTTCCGGCATGATAAACACACTCTCCGCATTTCTGCGCGACCGCGAGGAATTTGCCATCCTTGTCAAATGCGAAAATTTTCTCTGATCCACTATCAGACTCGAAGCGTTGACCGTAGCGGATTTTCTGTGCGGTGGAATCGTCAACATCAACACATTGCAGGCCGGAGCTTCTTATAACCGTTTCTGCGGAAAGCAAATTTGCCAAACCTTCCGATTGAAGCTGATCAAACGGCAGCGCGGTCTTTGCCGAAAACATTCCGGTACTGATGCGGTCGATGTCGGTTGCGTGTGCAAGTGAACCGAGGGCTCGCGCCATGTCAACAGCAAGTGAACGAATGTATGTGCCCGAACTTACCGATGCCTCAAGAAAAGCTTCGCGTTTGTCAATGTCGAACGAAAAAAGAGAAAGCCCGTGGATCGTTGTTTCGCGCTCGGCGATCGACACTTCTTTTCCGGCGCGCGCCAGATCGTAAGCGCGCTGTCCATCTATTTTGATCGCTGAAAATGCCGGCGGCCTCTGCATGATTTTTCCGGTGAACAGCGGCAGGATTTCGCGGATCTGATTTTCGGTCGGAATGATTTCTGTCGTTGATGTAACGGTTCCAACAGCATCGCCGGTATCGGTTTCCGAACCGAGTCGCATGATGAAGCGATAGACCTTCGGTTCCAGCGGAAGGAACTCGATCAGCCTCGTGCAGAAACCGGCCGCAAGAACGAGAAGTCCGCGAGCGTCCGGGTCGAGCGTTCCGCAATGTCCCATACGTTTTTCGGAAAGTGCGCGACGGGCTTTGGCAACGATGTCGAAACTGGTTGGCCCAACCGGTTTGATCACCGGCAGAAATCCCTTGCTCATTATTCGCACCTGTCAATCGTTGCGGAAACCGATCCGTCGGCAAAGCGAATTGTTGCCTTGTCATTCATCCGCAGTTTTTTTGATGAAGAAATGATTTTCTCGTCCACATAAACTGCGGCGTAGCCCCGTGACAAAACGGAAAGCGGACTCAATGCCGAAAGGCGCGCCGCATCTATTGCAATGCGCTCACGGCATCGTTCAATATTCCGGTTCATTCCTGATTCCAACGCCAACTCCGATTCGTCAAGCCGCATTCGTGCTTCGAGAATCATCTGCGCCGGTCTGCGCATTGCCGGATCGCTGATCGCATCTGTCAAGCGATCGCGGAAATCATTCATCGTCCGTTTGAACGCTGCGGCGAATCTTGCTTTGATTGAGTCACTGCGACGCAGGATTTCCGACACATCAGCGACAGCGATTTCAGCTGCGGCTGACGGTGTCGCGGCACGAACATCGGCGGCGAAATCGGAAAGCGTCACGTCGATCTCGTGACCCACCGCCGAGATCACCGGAATTCTGCTGGCCGCAATCGCTCGAACCACGCGCTCGTCGTTGAAGGCCCACAGATCATCTGCCGATCCGCCGCCGCGTCCCACGATAAGTACGTCGGCTGCCTCGGCAAGGTTCATCTCGGCAATCGCCAGAGCAATCGCGGCCGGAGCGGCGTCGCCCTGAACCGGAACGTCGCGAAGAATCACATCGACGCCTCTGTCGCGCGAATATGTCACGCGGATAATGTCGCGGATTGCAGCACCGCTTGCCGAGGTCACCACGCCGAGCCGCTTCACATCATCCGGAAGATTTTCCTTTCGCGAAATGTCGAACAGGCCTTCCTTTTCGAGCTTCTTTCGCAGCTTGTCAAGCGCGGCGGCCATGGCTCCTGCGCCGGTGTCCATCACACGCTGAGTGTCGAGCTGGTAGTTGCCGCCCCGCAGGTAAGTACGGATCGTTGCGATCAGCGCAACCTGCATTCCATCTTCGGGAATGATTTTCTGGCGCGCTGCAGTCGATGCCCAGATCACGCACTGGATCTGGCTTTCGTCATCGATCAGTCTGAAATAGCAGTGACCCGACGATGCCTGTTTGAAACCCGCAACTTCGCCTTCGACCCACACGTTGCAGTTGCCGCTCTCGATGCGGTTTGCAATCGCGCCGTTTATCTCGCTCACCGAATACGGACTCTCGCAGCCCTGCGGCGGCAGAAGATTGTCGATCACTTGCGCCTCATGTCAGGTAAGGATAACGCCTGTAAATTCTTGCGATTGTTTTCGCGCGGCCGCTCTCGTCGTCGATCTCGACCACGACACCGTTGAACATCGGCCCTTTGTCGGACGGCTCGAACCGAACCTGCTCGCCGGTCAGAAATTTGCGGATGATCGGCTCGTGCCGCATACCGATCGCCGAGCTCTCCGGCCCGGTCATTCCGGCATCAGTGATGAAAGCCGTACCATTCGGCAGGATGCGTTCGTCGGCGGTCTGGACATGCGTGTGCGTTCCGAGCACGGCTGATGCGCGGCCATCCACAAGATGCGCGAAGCAAACCTTCTCGCTCGTCGCTTCGGCATGAAAATCAACCAGCACGATTTTCGTTTCGTCAAGTGCGCGATCAATCGCTTCCGCTCCAATGGCAAAGGGCGACGCTACCTTTTCGTCATCCATGAATGTTATGCCCATCAGATTGACAACCGCGATTTTCCGCCCGTCGGCGAGTGTGTGAACGAGTGTTCCGTTCCCGCGATAATCGCCAATCATGTTGAGCGGCCGCAAAAGAAATTTGCTAACCTGTTCGTCAGAATAGACTGCCGGTTCGGCAAAGCTGTGATTGCCTCCGGTGATTATATCGACACCGAAGCGTCGCAGTTTTTTTGCGAGGTTCGCCGTGATCCCGCGACCACCGGCAATGTTTTCGCCGTTGGCGATGCAGCAATCAATGGAAAATTCGGCAAGGATCTTTTGCAGGTGTTCGGCAAGAATGCGTTTTCCCACAGATGCAAAAATATCACCGATGAATAGAATTCTCATATTTCGTAAGCTTCCGGATCTGAAAAACAACGGGCTAAAATATGAAAGGGCACCCGAAAATAAATGTTCAATCAGCTTTTTTTGACGGTTTGGCAAATCCAAGGGTAATTTGCTTTTATGGGCACAAAGCCTGCTTGACTCGATGCTTCGGCACACATATTTTACGGGACTGTAACGTCGATCTAATTTCTTAATAACAATCCTTTTGGAGGAAAAATGGCAATCAAGGTTGGTATCAACGGATTCGGCCGTATCGGTCGTAACGTGTTCCGCAGCGCAATCCAGAACTTCGGCGCAGACATCGAAATCGTCGGGATCAACGATCTCCTCGAACCCGACTACCTTGCATACATGCTCAAGTACGACTCAGTTCATGGTCGTTTCAAGGGCGAAGTTTCTGTTTCCGGTGGCAACCTTGTTGTTAACGGCAAGACAATCCGCCTCACCGCAGAGCGCGATCCTGCCAACCTCAAGTGGAACGAAGTCGGTGCCGACGTTGTTGTCGAGTCAACCGGTTTCTTCCTCGACAAGGAAAGCGCTGGCAAGCACATTGCAGCCGGTGCCAAGAAGGTTATCATTTCTGCGCCGTCGAAAGACGACACACCGATGTTTGTCTATGGTGTCAACCACACGACATACGCCGGTCAGACGATCATTTCCAATGCTTCCTGCACAACCAACTGTCTTGCTCCCTTGGCCAAGGTCATCAATGACAACTTCGGCATCAAGCGCGGACTCATGACAACAGTTCATGCTGCAACAGCAACACAGAAAACTGTCGATGGCCCGTCCAACAAAGACTGGCGCGGTGGTCGCGGTATCCTTGAAAACATTATTCCTTCTTCGACCGGTGCTGCAAAGGCCGTCGGCGTTGTCATTCCTGAGCTCAACAAGAAGCTCACCGGCATGGCGTTCCGCGTACCGACCTCCGACGTTTCGGTTGTTGACCTTACATGCGAGCTGAACAAGCCTGCGTCAATGGACGAGATCAAGGCCGCCCTCAAGGCTGCTTCGACCGGCGCGCTCAAGGGCGTTCTTGCCTACACAGAAGAGAAGGTTGTTGCAACCGACTTCCGTGGCGAGACCTGCACTTCGATCTTCGACGCAGAGGCTTCAATCGCCCTCGATCCGACATTCGTCAAGCTCGTATCCTGGTACGACAACGAATGGGGCTATTCAAACAAGGTCCTCGAGATGACAAAGGTCATTTCAAAGTAATACTTGTAGATTGAGTCTGAATTAAAGGCGGGCTCGTAAATCGAAGCCCGCCTTTTTTGAAATCATAAAGAAGAGAGATCCGCTGGGGGTTTGAGCCCCCTTGAGGAGTTCCCGAGCTGGCGAGGAAATGGAACTTGGGGGTGATCAGGTCTCCCATCTTCCTTACCAGGTCTAAGGGCGGGAGCCCTTCCAAATTCTTCTTTCTTAATTCTTAAAAAAATCAGGAGCAAAAAATGGCAAAACTTTTCATAGAAGATCTGCAACTCTCCGGAAAAAGAGTTCTGATGCGCGTTGACTTCAACGTGCCGCTCAAAGATGGCGTTGTGGAAGACGACAAGCGTATTCGCGCTGCTGTTCCATCGATCAAGTACGCGCTTGACAAGGGTGCATCGGTAGTGCTCATGAGCCACCTCGGTCGCCCCGATGGTCAGAAGATCGCCAAATACAGCCTCAAGCCAGTTGCTGTGGCGCTCGAAAAGATCCTTGGCCGTCCGATCAAATTTCTCGACGATTGCGTCGGCCCTGCTGTCGAAGCGACATGCGCGTCACTCAAAGCCGGTGAAGTTGTTCTCCTCGAAAACCTTCGCTTCCATATCGAAGAAGAAGGAAAGATCAAGAACAAAGACGGCACTTCAGTAAAGGCTGATCCGGCCAATGTTGAAGCATTCCGTGCAAGCCTGACCAAGCTCGGCGACGTATTCGTAAACGATGCTTTCGGAACAGCCCATCGTGCGCATAGCTCGATGGTCGGAGTAAATCTCCAGCGCGCGTCTGGCTACCTGCTCAAGAAGGAGCTCGACTTCCTCGGCGACGCGGTCAAGACTCCGAAGAAGCCTTTCGTCGCAATCATTGGCGGAGCAAAAATCTCCGGCAAGATCGACGTTATCTCGGCGCTGCTTCCACTGGTTGACAAGCTGATCATCGGCGGTGGCATGGCCTTCACTTTCCACAAAGCTCGCGGCTACGAAATCGGAATTTCACTTTGCGAAGACGACAAAGTCCCACTTGCAAAGGAACTTCTCGCCAAAGCCGGCGACAAGATCGTTCTTCCAGACGATTGCGTTGTAACGCCCACGGTTGACTTTGGCGCCCGCACAATCGGCGCGACAAAAATCGTAAAGGTCACAGAAATTCCTGTTGACGAAGAAGGCTGCGACATCGGCCCAATCACCATCGAGAAATTCAAGGGCATCCTCAAGACCGCCAAAACGGTTCTCTGGAACGGCCCGATGGGAATCTTCGAAATCGAGGAAACCGCCAAAGGAACCAGCGCGATCGCCAACATGCTCGCAGAAATAACTGCGACAGGCGCGGTCACGATCATCGGCGGCGGCGACTCGGCATCGGCAATCGCCAAAGCCGGACTCGAAGAAAAGGTCACGCACGTATCAACTGGCGGCGGCGCTTCTCTTGAGTTCCTTGAAGGAAAAGAATTGCCTGGCGTGGTTGCTCTTACTGACAAGTAATTTCTTTTTGCTTTATTGAGATTTTATGATGCGGCGATTGGAGTTTTTCTGATCGCCGCATTTTGTTTTGGGAAAATCAAATTCTTTTTTAAGTCAGATATGGTCGCTACGGAACGCGATGCTTTCCTGCGCTTGTGTCAGGGCTTCCACCCCCGCAACGCCCTTGCTTATCCTGCTTGAAGTAGCCGGTCTGCCATGTGGCCGAGTTCTGGAATTCTGTCGAGAGCGTTCTACCCTTCCGCTTCGGGGCGGAAGGGTTTGCGAGAGTGTGGAGTGGTTGCCGAAATTCACTTTTATATTTGCCTCGGAATATTACCGCGCTTATTTTAGTTCCATCATGATGAAGACGCTTGATTTCAATTTCAGTTGTGAAAGCCGAAGAAAAGACCACCTCGGAT
>CAIOZP010000456.1 GCA_903862805.1 uncultured Fibrobacterota bacterium | reverse complement strand
CGGTAAGAGCCTTGTTGGTCGTGACGAAAAATTCCCATTCGTCTGTTCCTCTTGACGAAGGAGAACGTAGTAGAGCTTCTGTGATTATGTCGATATCGTTTTGCGAAACCGGTTCCGGAGTGAATTTTCTGATGCTTCGTCTGGTTCGCATTATGTCAATCATGAAATTTGTCCTTGTCGATTTCATAACTGTGCATTCCGTTGAAGGTCGCAATATTTTTTTCGGCAAAAGCCAATGCGGCTTTGGCCTTGATACAGCTGGGATTGGTAACCGATATTCCGCATATTTCTGTTGCACAGACCGTGGCTGCCGAAATGTTCTTATGTTTGAGAAGAGTAACGACACGGCTTGACAAAGCGCGGGCGAGTTCGCCGGCAGGAACGGTGGCGTCTTCGGCAGATACGTAAAGACGACGCAGTCCGTCGATTGCAATATCAGCCTCGGCGATCATTCCTTTGTCGTCAAGAAGAATTGACATGTTGCGAAGAATGTAGGCACGGGCAAAGGCAGCATCATCCGAATTTGGAAAGGTTCCGGCAAGTCGGAAGGCACGTCTATCGACTTCGCGGATCGCCTCCAGCTGGCCAAGGCGCGCGAAGTCGAGTGAGGCGTTGGCGTATGTGTAGGCGAGCTCCGGAAGCATGCCGGACGACATGGACATACGCTCGAAAAGCTCTTCTTGCATTAGCACAACGTCGATGATTTTTCTTATATCGCCTTCGCGCCCGTAGGCCGCGATGATCTGTCGCAGTCCGCTGGATGTTTGCTCGACACCGAAAGTCGAGATGAGTTCGGCGGTGGATCGAAGGTTGCCATTATCGACTGCCGCTTTGATGAGAGTTGCCTCTTTGTCAAGCACCGAGTCGGTGATAACCCACTTTTCGCTGTCGATCCGTGATAAAGGCATCCACTCAATCCATTGCGTCGTGATCCATTTCCGGCGGGCGAAGAGAAAGGTTGAATATTCACATTCCCGCTCGATCATTTCGGAATCGTTGCGCATGATCCAAGTGACAAGCCACGGTACTCTTGACGCAATGAGAATATCGAAAAGCCGGTCGCGGCCAAGAGATGTCACATGTGCCTGCCTTGCAACGGCCGAAAGCAGACGCCTTGTCCATTGCGACGACAGAATGTCGGGGGCGTTATAGCCGAGACAGCCGAGCAGGAACGCAAGGTCGTAAAGCTCGACATCGGCCCGCGCGAATTCCCAATCTGAAGCAAGTACGTCGTGGGCACCGGTCACGAAGAGGTTGCCTGGATGAAGGTCGCCGTGCGCGAGTCTCTTTTCCATGAATGGCTCGTAGGCGATTACGTCGGTATAGAGCATTCGTTCAAGCACCTTCGAGGCACTTACAAATGTTCCGGCGTGGCGGCTAAGAAGCTCCATTGATTCTACAAATCCACTCCGTTCATGAGGTGTCAGATATGACCAGAACCGGCCGGTGTCTGCACGGTTCATGACGGTAATCAGGTCGGCTATGCCGTCGGCACAGAGTATGTCGGCACATAAATCGGCGGGCCTTTTACAGATCGGATAAACCTCTGCGCAAAACTCGTCATCAACCTCAACACGGTTTCCCGAATCGGAATTGATCGGCATGAGCGCGCCGATTGCGGCGTGATGAAGCTCTTCGAGGAACTCTGCATTTCGCATACGAGCAAGAGCCGATCCAGATTTCCGTAAATTGACAAAATACGAAGGAGATTCGTAGGCGGTGCCGCCATCGCCGAGCAGAATGGCCTTTGACTGATCCGGAAACCACCCCTTTAGCTGCGGCCATCTGGAAAGAATTGAAAAATCGGAATTATGGTTCACTGATTCTCTCTTGTCAAATAAGAAAGCTGTTCTCCAAGAAACCGTATCGAAGGCAGATCGCATCCGGCTTCGGCAGCACTTGTTACAGGATTGAAATACATTGTATCGACTTCCAGCGGGCGTCCAGCGTCGTAGTCGAGGCGCATGCTCGGTAGATATGGCGGCATATTTTCGGTGTATGTGATCATCCGTTCGATGAAGCTTTCTTCGATGTGACGTCCAAGTGACGTTGCGCCATTCGCAACTTCGTTCATGAGGGTTCGAACAAGTCGGCGACTTGACGGATGCGAAAGCAGCTGGTGTGTATCGGCGTTCATTACCACCGAAAGCCCATTGAACGGAATGTTCCAGACGAGCTTCTTCCAGCGGGCTAAAACCCAATCGGGTTCGAGCGTTATCTGCACGCCAGCCGCAGTGAAATCATTTGCAACATCGGTAAGCTCCGGAACAATTCCGGCTGCTTGGTTTTCGCATTTGTAAAGCGCCATGCTGATCCCACCGGATGCCTGATGCTCTATAACTCCAGCTCCTTTGCGCGCTGCACCTATGAAGCAAAGGCCTGATATTATTCGCTCGATTCCTGTTGCGGAATGGATTCTGTCTTCTTCGCCGAACCCGTTCTGAAGGATGATGAGCGTTCCCTCTTTGTCAATAAGCCGGTTGAGATGAGGAATGACAGAACTGTTTGACGAAGTCTTGGTCGCAAGGATCACGCTGTCGCATGGTGGAATATCTTCGATCCGTTCGTGAATTATCGGATTGTCGATCCGGAAATCCCCTTCAAACGATATGACGGATATACCGTTCTTGCGTACATGCTCTGCATCATGCCTGAAAAGGAAATGAACTTCGTACCCTGCTTTGGCAAGTCTTGCGCCATAGTACCCACCGACTGCGCCAGAACCGATAACCGCATATTTTTTCATAAGCAATAGACCTCGGACATCAGTTGTCCGATGTGGCAAAAGACAGTCCAATCCGAATCGCATTTGTAAAGCCGTAGTCGCGGTATTCTGCTGGATCGAGAGGAAAGTTGCGGCCGTCGGTGTAGTGTTCAAGTTGCATAAAGCGGAACGAATAACCGACGACCAATGCGGCGTACTTTGAGAAACGGTAATCAAATCCGAGTTGGGCTACGGCAGCCATTGTGAAGTGTCGCATTGATTCGCCGGAGTAGCCTGGGTCAAATTGTTGTCTGCTCCCGACGGCTGTGAACTGCTCTTTTGAGCTGACCACGTGAAGCCCCGGGCCGAGTCCTCCCCATAACGACATCAGTCGGTGCTGGGTGTATATGCCTATCGGTATGTCGAGTCCGAAATTCATAAATCTGATACGGCTGTCGTAGTGATAAGCCTGTCCGCTGCTTACGACACCGAGCGTGTCGTTGACGGTTCCTCCCGAACTGAAAGATAACGTCGGGTCAACACGAAGCACCTTGCCAGAAAATCTGCGCGACACGAAACCGCCCAACGATGGATAGATCGGCGAGTTCTGCTGTTGCGATAGACCGGCACCACTAAAATTGGAGTAGGCGTAACGCGGAGTGATCGAGCCTTCAATTCCGATGGCGTAGGGTAAAGGCTTGACCGTCTGATCTGCTGCGAACAAGACAACTGGTATTGACAAAAGGTAAGTTGTCAGGAGGGAAAAGCTGGACAAAAATCTCATCGGTTCTCCGGTTACGTTTTTTCTAAAATACTTTCCCCCGACGATTTCTGTCAGACAAGATATGAAGCTGGGTCAGAAAGAATCCCGGCGGCGATTTCAGCGCCATTCACATTCGAAGCAGGACTACGCCTGCCGATTTCCGCTTTGTCAAGTGACTTGCGTATGTCAAGCATACGGAACTGATCGTCAGATACCGGTATTCCGTATCCGTACCGATTGACTTCTGCGACAAGAAACTCGTGCTCGGCAAAATCTTCACGAGGCAGATAAATCACCGGAAGTCCGTGTGTGAGGCATTCCGATACAATCCCATAGCCGAGCTTTGCAACAACGGCATCGGCTGATGCTGTGAGATCAGGAAACGGAAATTCGCTCTTGCTCGCAACACGGAAATTGTTTGGGCATGGATCAACCGGATAAACACCGATGAAAATCCAGTCTGAAAATTCCTCAAGTCGTTTCCAATTGACACCGTTCATTCCATAGTTACCAGTGTAGAGAACGGCGATTTTTTTTGAAGGATCAAAATTGTATTTATCGGCTATTTCTTCACGGCGATTCCGTCCACCGCGACTGATGGTTGGCACTTTTATTCGCTTTGCAAAGCTACACATCGCATTGGCCGGACTCAGTTCGAGCAGGAGATTGGCTTTCGCATACTGGCTGTTTATTTCCTCAAGAAGATGCCTGATTGACGGGTGCGAAACGGCAAATGGTTCGTATATATCAAGCCATGAAAAATTCCCGATTGCAATTGAAGGAATGCCCGCACACTTTGCGATCTCGAAAGAAACCGGTGCTATATCGGAGACAATCAGCGTGACCTTGTTAGTGCGACTCCAAGCGACTTCATCATCAATAACGGATTTGTTTCGCTTCGAAATTCGCGAATAGTTTTCAACTGTCAAAGGAATGCTGATTCGCACTCCGTCAAGCTGGGCACATCCGTAGTCGAATTCACCGGCAAGAAAATCGAAATCACGCCGAAGTTCTTCACAGAAAAATTCGCGCGGTAAAGATGAACGGATCGTCACCTTTATGTGAAGCGGAATCTTATTGATAATGGCACAGCTTCTCACGCCGTGCCCGTAGCCATGTCCCGAAATGAAGTATTCTATATGCGCACTGTCGTTCAAATGTCTGCCTTGTCAAATGCGAATACAAGTGCTGCTGCCGCCACTGCCGAATACAGCACGATGTCGATCAGCGGGAATATCGCATTGAATGAAAGATCCGGCGTGGATCCGAGCAGTGATGCCGCGAAGAACTGAGTCTCGGCGATTCGTGGCCATGCGACATAGACCCAGTGCCATACGCCGGTGTTGATTGTCTGTCCACCCGATTGGCTTGCGACATATCCTATTGCCGTGTGTGCGCCACTTGCTGCATATCCGACAATTGCTATGCCGACCGCAATGATGAACGCCGCAACATCGGCGATGTACATCGAAAGGAACATTGTGAGGGCGGTCGCAAAGAAGACGTTAAGTGTGCAGATCAGCGAGGCAGTCATGTAGCCTGGCATGATCGCTTTCACGCTCTCCCACGAGAGGGCCATTACCGCCGCCTGAAGTCCGATCATGAACACCGATGTGAAGATCCATGTGCCTGCGAGTGTTGCAGCGATGAACTGCCTGCGGCTGATCTGCCGTGACAGCATGGCACAAATAGTTCCATCTTCGCGACAGCGACGGATCATGCGCATCGAGAGCAACGCGGCTAAAACTATCGAAAGAAATGCCATTGCATGAAACGCGAATTTACAGACATTCCAGGCGATAGTTGCCTTGTCGAAGGTCTGGCCGTTCACCGAGTAGTTCCCCGAAAAACAACCGCGAACCATGAAGATGAAAACCGCACACGCGATGAAGATCCCGATGATGCTTTTCTGTCGCACTATGTCAACGATGGTGAATTTTGTGATTGAAATTATCGGCTTGAAATTCATTTCGACTCGCCTCCTACCATTCTTACAAAAACATCTTCGAGTGATTCACCGTCACGCAAAATTGACAATAGAGAATCTTTCACTAGCACATTT
>CAIOZP010000455.1 GCA_903862805.1 uncultured Fibrobacterota bacterium | reverse complement strand
TTGGTTAATAGGTAAAGCGCTTTGGTTTATTCCTGTATTTTATGGGCTCCATCGCAGAATGGAAGTTTCGCCGATCTGCCACAACTGCATATTGCTACAGTTTTTTCTTCATCAATTTCCACCTTCCATGGATGAAAATCGCTGCCTTTATGAGCTCCGTTACAGTAGGGGAGATTCTGCGACTTCCCGCATGCACAGTAAGATTTTGTTCCTGGCTGTTCCTTGATGACATAAGGGTGTTTCTGTTCCATATTTCCTCCGTGGAATGAATAGAGTTTAAATAAAATCTATACAAAGAGATCAATCTGACCATCAGGATCTTCAATCGGGAGTTCTGTATCTCCTTCTTCATCGCTCTTCGGCACTCTTGCAAGGGCAGAAATTATATCCCCGGCCATAAGCCTTACAAGCCTGACTCCGGAAGTGTTCCTGCCTGTCAATCGGATATCGGAAACATGCTGACGATTCACAATACCATTCGCTGTAATAATAATCAGATCATCGTCATCATTGACGTCAAGCAGCCCGACAAGAGCGCCAATCTTTTCATGAGCCTTAAGGGTAATAACCCCCCGTGCACCGCGCCGCGTCAGACGGTAATCCTCCACCCGGCTTCGCTTGCCAAAGCCATTGTCGGTGACAGCAAGCAACGCCGTATCGAATCGTTTGGTGGTCACCATTGAAATACATTTCTCCTCATCGTCGAGTGTAATTCCTTTCACACCCATAGCGGTCCTGCCCATCGTCCGAATTTCAGTCTCAGGAAAACGCACAACAAAACCGGAATTTTTGGCAAGAATAATCTGATGTTCCCCATCGGTCAGACGGGCATCAAGAAGCTCATCGTGTTCCTCAATAGTTATAGCCGCAATACCGTTCTTTCGGGGATGAGAAAAATCGTCAAGCGATGTTTTCTTCACAATACCATTCGTTGTCGCCATGACAATGAAGCCCGGTTCGTCAAAGTTCCTTATATTGATATATGCTCTGATTTTTTCGCCCGGCTGCAGCTCCATGATATTTGCCAGAGCCCGACCCCTGGCCGCTCGTCCAGCCTCGGGAATTTCATAGACTTTAAGCCAGTGGCAACGACCCCTGTTAGTAAAGAAAAGGATATAGTTGTGAGTCGAAGCAATAAACATGTGTTCGACAAAATCATCATGCTTTGCCTGCGCACCGGTAACACCCTTGCCTCCGCGGGCCTGACGGCGATACCCTGAAACAGGAAAACGCTTGATAAAGCCATCGTGAGTAATAGTGATCACCACATCTTCCTGGGCAATCATATCTTCAATGGAGAAATCCCCTTCCTGCGGCACAATCTCTGTCCGGCGGGCATCTCCATAGACATCCCTGACCTTCAGCAGCTCTTCACGGATAATCTGCATCTGCTTCTCAGGACTGCTGAGAATAAATCGCAGTTCTTCAATGAGTGCAAGAACCTCGGTGTACTCCATATCAATTTTCTTGCGCTCCATGCCTGTGAGTCGCTGGAGACGCATCTCAAGAATAGCTTTAGACTGCAATTCCGACAGACCAAACCGAACCATGAGCCGCTCCTGCGCCGTTGCAGTGTCTGGTGATTCACGAATGGTAGTAATCACCTCGTCCAGATTGTCGAGACAGATCTTCAGGCCTTCAAGAATATGAGCTCGCTTCTCTGCGGTTGTGAGATCGAATTGTGTGCGACGCAGGACAATCTCGTTGCGATGCTTGATGTAGTAGTGCATCATCTCCTTGAGATTGAGTATCCTCGGCACACCATCAACCAACGCCAGATTGATCACACCAAAGGTGTCC
>CAIOZP010000454.1 GCA_903862805.1 uncultured Fibrobacterota bacterium | reverse complement strand
CAACAACCGCGTGAACACCGTTGTCATGGCCGGACTTCAGGGATCGGGCAAGACCACTGCCGCGGCAAAGCTTGCGCTGCATTTCCGCAAGAAGGGCCAGCGTCCTCTGCTTGTCGCATGCGACACATATCGACCGGCCGCCATTGATCAGCTCGAGACGCTCGGCAAGTCGCTTGGCATTCCGGTTTATTCCGATCGCTACGCAAAGCCGCAGAAGATTGTCGAAGACGCTCTGCGCCATGCGAAACAGCAGGACTACTCCTTCGTGATTGTCGATACCGCCGGTCGTCTGCATGTTGATACCGACATGATGAACGAGCTGAAAGACATCGTCCGCATTGCTTCCCCCGAAGAAATCTTTTTTGTTGCTGATGCGATGACCGGTCAGGATGCGGTCAACACTGCCGAAGAGTTCCACAAGGCAGTTAATTTCACCGGCGTGATTCTCTCCAAAATGGACGGTGACGCGCGTGGTGGTGCGGCGCTTTCGATCCTTGACATAACGGGAATCCCCGTTCGCTTCATCGGCCTCGGCGAGAAGCCCGACGCGATGGAGATCTTTCATCCCGACCGAATGGCCTCGCGAATCCTCGGCATGGGTGACATCGTGTCGCTTGTCGAGAAGGCGCAGGAAGTGGTCAATATCGACGAGGCCAAAGAGCTCACCAAAAAAATCCGCAAGAACTCTTTTGACTTCCAGGACTTCCTCGACCAGCTCAGACAAATTCAAAAAATGGGCCCGCTCAAAGACCTCATGGGGATGATCCCCGGCATGGGGCAGATGATGGGCGACGCTGAAATTGATCCGAAGGCTTTTGGCCGCATCGAAGCAATCATCTGCTCGATGACCAAGAAGGAACGCGCCAAGCCGATCATCATCGACGGCAGCCGCCGCAAACGCATCGCCGCTGGCTCCGGCACATCGGTGCAGGATGTCAACCGACTCATCAAACAGTTTGACTCGATGAAAGACATGATGAAAAAGATGAATAAATTCGCAGGCAACAAGCGCGGCGGGATGGCTGCGATGAAAAACATGTTTCCGTCCTGATGCTCGTAAAACAGTGCGTCGCTTTGACTTGTCCGACGATTGAATATTGCGAATATTTTTGTAGCGAAATCAGGAACAGATCATATACTGTCCCGAATTTTAACCGGAGTGTTTTATGAGAGAACGCCGCGAAAAACCAAGACACATGCTTGCGCCTCCTCTGCCTGTGATTCATCCAGACACCGGCGAGGAACTCGGTTTGGCCATCGACATTTCTCCCGAAGGTATGCAGATGACCGGCCGCGAAAATCTTTTCAAAATTGGGCAGGAGGATCAGGTCTTTCTGTTGCTGCCGAGGCCGATGTTTACCAAACAGAGCATAGACTTCGAGGCCCGATGCATCTGGACGACACCGGGGAAAAACGGGTATCCGCATTGCTACGGATTTCAGTTCACGAAAATCTCACCGGACATTGTCGGGATAATTGTTTCGCTGATCTACGAAAACGAGTGATCGTTAATTACACGAGACTTCGTCAATCATATCGACTCTTTTCTGATGCCTTCCGCCTTCGTACTCGGTGTCGAGCCAGAGAGCGAGTATTTCTTTGATTGTTTCGGGAGCCGTTATCCGGCCACCGATGGCGAGTACATTGCTGTCATTGTGAAGCCGTGTCATGCGCGCCATTTCTGGCGTGATGCACAGCGAGCACCGGATGCCGCGAAATCTGTTGGCGGTTATTGACACACCGATGCCGGTGCCACAGATCACTATTCCACGGCGGTACTCGCCGGCCTGAACAGCTCTTGCGACGCGCGCCGCAAATTCTGGATAATCAACGGAGTCGGTCGAATAGGCACCAACGTCCTCGACTTCAAATCCGCGTGCGGCAAGTTCGCATTTGACAAGCTCCTTAGCTTCAAATCCTGCATGGTCACTGCCGATAATAAGGCGGTTTTTCATTTTTTCCCCCTGTCCGCTTTGCGGAAACAATTAAATTTGCTTTTCGTTGACCGGATCACCTGTTCCCATTCCGGTCGCGCTTGACTGAACGAGAATACGGCATTACCAACTGGAGTCTTCCCCCCTTATGGCAAAGGCGAATATACCCTTTTTTCGGCTTGAGGAAGGTACCCTTGGAATCTATCTGAACGAGATCTCCAAATACCGCCCACTGTCAACTGCCGAAGAGTCGGAAGTTGCGGCACGCATCCGCGAAGGCGACGAAGCAGCCCTTGAAAAACTTATCCGCGCCAATCTCCGTTTTGTGGTGAGTGTCGCACGAAATTATCAGAATCAGGGAATGACTCTTGTTGACCTCATCAACGAAGGCAACGTCGGACTTGTGAAAGCTGCCCGCCGTTTCGATGAAAACAAGAACTTCAAATTCATTTCGTATGCAGTCTGGTGGGTTCGGCAGGCGATACTCAAAGGACTTGCCGATCATTCCCGCACTGTCAGGATGCCT
>CAIOZP010000453.1 GCA_903862805.1 uncultured Fibrobacterota bacterium | reverse complement strand
TCCGGCAAGGAACAGAATGTAGTCTTTGTCAAAGCAGACGAAAGGATTTCCGCACCAGCCGAACTGACCGGACATCGGAATCTCCATGTGCTTTTTGGGTGTGAACAGGTAGAGTTGCTCGCCACCGTGGCGATTGGAAATGAACGGAAAAACGCCCGACGTTGGGCCTTCCTTGAGGAAACCCTTCGGCATGTCGGCCGAGTCGAGCTGTGCGATAACCGTTGCCTTGCGCACGGCTGCTTCGATCTGCGGATCGGGAGTAATCGACGAGTTGATCGGAACGAGTTCGCATCGCAGTGATGCAAGAGCACCGCTGCCGGTGAAGCGGGCGTAGAGCACGCCCATGTCGAGTCCGTCGGAACCGGCCGACAGAATCTGCACATTGTTCTGCATCATCGGAGCGTTGAAACGCTGTGGCAATCCGGTTGCAATGATCGCCGACAGCTCCGGAACGTGATCGGCGATGGCGGTCATCGTTTCCCAGGATCCGTCGCAGACAAGCAGTTTTAATTCGCATTTGTCAATTTCAGGGATTGCAATGGTGCTTTGCAAAAGAGGAATCGCAGAGGCGTCCGGTGCGGTGGCGCTCATAACGGCGATCCTGTATTTACCGGCGTTGACGATGCGGTAGTCGGCGCTTTGCGGCATCGGTCGTGTTGTCGAAACAAACGGCAGGCTGGCCTTTCCGCAATCGGCGATGTAGTTCGGAAGCTCGCGGGCGATTTCACCGGATCCGACAGCGAGTGCGTTGTAGCCCAGCTTGTCGAAGAACATTCCGGCCAATACGGACTTTTCCTTCGGCGTGGTTTGTGTGATCATGTTGCCGCCGTCGATCACGGCACATCCGGCGTAGCGCGTGCGGATGTTTTCGATCAAACCGGCCTCGCGGGCGATACCGCCCATCGAAGCACCATCAACATCATGCGGAACGAACTCGCCGCGCGTGTTCGCCGACCAGATCAGAGCCACCTCTGTTCCATGCTGACGGTACAGGTTGGCGAGTGCATGAGTCATGAGGTCGTAGGCCTTCCACATATTCGGATTGATCGCCAGAGCCTTTCGCGCATACTGAATGCAAAGCCGCCAGCGACCGCTGTTATAAAAACGGAGTGCGGCTTTGTAATGATCTTCGGCGGTTCGTGGTATCACATCATCGGTGCAATATTTCACGTTCACGCCCCAGGCATGACCAAGATCGGCGTTTACATATCGCCAGCCTGCATCCATGCCGATGTGTGAAACCTGAAATCCGAGTCCTGCCGAAAGTCCGGGCAGTCCCGGCGTTACGCCGTAGTGATATTCGTATCCGCCTTTAATTGACAAAAAGGGAAACGGTTTGAAAGAGAAACCGGCGGCGGCGGTAAGCGGTTCGTAAACGGTTTTGCGAACACCGAGTCCGACATCGAGCCAGACTGCGCGGGGAACCGTATCGCGAGGCTGAAACGGCGAGACAAGGAATGATCCGCCCACTGTTGCCGGTTGATTCTCCTTCGCCTTTTCGTAGGTAGCCGCCGGACCGAAGTTGCGTGCGTAAAGCGCGGCATGAAGCCAAGGCCAAGGTGCCGCCAGTCCATCGAGCGAGAAGTTGACCGATCTTGCCGCGACTGAATTGAGGTGGCTTTCGATATAGTGAACCCCGCCACCGATACTGAGCCGCTCGATAATCAACTGCCTTGCGACGGTCAGACCGGCATCAACCTCGGCAGCACCGGTACTCGACGGAGTCGGATTCTCGTCGATATCGCGAGCATGAGTGAATTTCGTCGCTGTAAACAACTTGGCATATCCGCCGAAGGTTCCGATTGCGACCTTTGGGAAAGCAGCGCCGATGTATTCGCTTCGGGTTCCGATCAGCCACTGAAGATGACCGGCAGCAAATTCATCCTTCATGAAAAATGCCGATGAAGATGCCATAAGCGGAAGGTCTGTTGCATCGTAAGCAAAAGGAATCGCGGTCTCGTTTCGCGAAAGTGCGCTGGCTCCTGGCGGCAACATAAGCGACTGGAAGGTGGCTAATCCGGCGTTTTTTCCGGCGATGTCGGTGAATCCGGCGGGGTCGATCTGCGCGAAACACACGGCCGTCGCGGCTATAATCGCTATCACACAATGTCGGATTTGTTTCAGCATTGCCAAAATCTTCGTAAAAACTCCGCCTGCGCTTTCTGCGCGTGGCGCGACATTATGGATTATCGGTCGTAAGAAGGAAAAGGTAAACAGGCAGAAACAAGAAAAATCTCAAGAGCCGACAGGAATGGTAAATGCGAAACGCGAAGTATAGCGGCGGGATTTCTCCGGCATCAACAGTCAGTGCCCATCGTTGCCCGAACTGTCGGCGTCATCTACGCAGCGAAATCCTCTGAAATCGCGGCGGTAATCACCGATTCCGAAATCCCTTATTGCCGAGCGCAGATGAGTTCTATCGCTCGACCAGTCGCCTCCGCGGCAGACGCGGCCCCAGCCTTTGTCGGGCCCGCCGGGCTTTTTGGAATCGGCTTGGGAGTACCATGTTTTCTGATATTCGTCGGAGCACCATTCCGAGACATTACCAATCATGTCGTAAATTCCGAAGGTGTTCGGCTTTTTTGCTGCGACAGGATGCGTGCGGCCACCGCTGTTGACCGAACTCCATGCATATTCCCACGAGCGTCCGGCGACATCGCCCCAAGGAAATTTTGCCGCGCTTCCACCGCGAGCGGCGTATTCCCATTCGGCTTCGGTCGGAAGGCGTTTGCCCTGAGACTCGCAGAAGCTTTCGGCCTCCTGCCATGTCACATTTTCGACCGGAAGGTTGTTGCCTTTCCAGTGCGAAGGATTTGACTTCGTCTGCGCCGTGAAGGCCGCCTGCGTCATCTCTGTTTTGTCAATCCAGAACGATTTTATCGTGACCTTGTGACGCGGATGTTCATCGGGATCACCCTCATCCTTCGGCGAGCCCATGAGAAAAGTTCCGGCAGGGATCAGCGCCATATTCTCATGCGAAACGGCAACTTTCCGCGGTGCCGTCTGGGAGGTTGGGGAGCCGACCGGATGATTCTTCGCTCTTGGCAGGATGATCGTATCGCCCTGCGATTGCGGGGATGTCAGTTTCTTCACCATGTCGGGGAGTTGCTCGACCAGAAGTCCCATATCGCCGGTTGTTGACTGACTGACGCGGGAACAGATGCGCGCTTTCTGGATGTCGATCAGCTGAAGATTCAGCAGCGAGCGGTCGCCGATCTTCGCAAGCGAACCAGACACTAAATAATCAACACCGAGCTTTCCGCCGATGGCCGAGAGACATTTTTCATCGTCGCAACCGAGGGTCTGCTGCTTCGCCTGATTTTCAAGCATCTTCTCGACATCGTTCCAAGAATAGATATGTCCCTGCGGAAGTGCCTCGGAAAGCGCCGTTGCAAGATAGTCGGTGAGACCGGCAAGATCACCGGCGCCAACAACCTCTGACTTGATGTTAAGCACAGCGTAGGTCGTTGCACCAGCTGCATCCATCGCCGCGACAGATGCGGCGACGATCGTCATCGTTGACAAAATGCGAATCAGTCCGCGCATCGATCTTCCCTGTTGAAACAGTCGCCGAAAATACATCCCCGCTTGCCAAACCTAAAAACCGCTTCGACTCGAATGTATTTTCGGTAAAACTTGAAAGGATCAAACCATGCCAATTACAAACGCCTTCGACTGGATTGCGATAGCGATAGCCGCTTTGCTGATAGCACTTGCCGCCAAACGCGGATTTGTCGCGGAGATTTTCAGCGCTGCTGCGATCATCGGTGGATTCGCATGTGCCCTTGCAACGTATCCGGTTTTCTACGGCTGGCTTCACGGCATTCATCTCGCGCCACAGGCAAAAACGGTGATGGCATTCGTTGTCGCCTACATACTTTTCGGTTTGGGAATCTGGACGCTCGGACTGCTCATCGGGAAGATTGTCCAGATAAGCATGCTCGGTTGGATCGACCACATCCTCGGTGCGTTCATTGGAATAGCCAAGGCCTGCATCGTGATTTCGCTGATTGTGATCGCGGTTAAATCACAGCCATCGAAGCAGGTCAGGCACATGTTCGCAGGTTCTTACGTCTATTCTGTTTTCTCGAATCTGCCATTTACAATCCGTATTCCAACGGCAGCAATGATTGACAAAGGCGAAAAGATCATCAAGTCTTTCAATCCAGCCGGAACGCATCTGCCCGATGTGAATTATCTCCTGCAGAATCACGATTCCGACAGCACCGCCGCCGACAGCGTAAAGGAAAAGCCAAAGGTTAGACCGTCGGCTGCAAAGGAAAAACACAAATGAACCTCGAACTTTTACTTGGACTTTCAGCGGTTCTTTTTTTCGCAGTAGGACTTTGCCTCGGATCGTTTTTCAACGTGTTGATCTGGCGACTGCCACGCGGCGAATCGGTCGTGCTTCCACCTTCTCATTGTCCGCTTTGCAACACGAACATCGCATGGTTCCAGAATATTCCGATTCTTAGCTGGATCTTTCTTCGCGGGAAATGCGCATCATGTAAAGCGCCAATTTCGGCTCGTTATCCGCTGGTTGAACTGCTTGGCGGACTCATGGCGCTTCTGCTCTGGATCAAGATCGGCCGCTCGATTTTTATCGATCCAAATACCGTCCTGTTCAATATCAAGATTCTTTGCGCGATGATTTTCCTTATGCTTCTTCTGCCGGTGGCGATCATCGACATCGAACACCTGATCATTCCCGACTCGATAAGCCTTGGCGGCCTTTGTATCGCTGTAATCATCGCTGCGTTCGGACTCTGGCACGGATTGCTTTCCGCCGGCCTTGGAATACTCGCAGGCGGCGGAACTCTTTTCGCTGTCGGCTGGATCGGCGGGGCCATAATGCGCAAGGAAGCGATGGGCGGCGGTGACGTAAAACTCATGGCCGCCGCCGGTGCATTCTTCGGCTGGAAGATTGCCCTTCTGTCAATTGCACTCGGTGCGCTTTCCGGCTCGGCAGTCTCGCTGACTCTAATCGCTTCGGGCAGAATGAAAAAGGAAAACATGATTCCATTCGGCCCGTTCCTCTCGCTTGGAATCTGGATCGCGGCTCTCTGGAGCGACGACATCATTCGCGCCT
>CAIOZP010000452.1 GCA_903862805.1 uncultured Fibrobacterota bacterium | reverse complement strand
TTTTATGTGCTACACACATAGATAATATACACATTTGTGGTACATATTCCAATAGCAATAATTTTTGTAATTTAGGTGCCAGATTATTTGAAATTACATACCCCTTAAAAAGGCCGTTGTCCGCTGGAACAACTGGTCAGGACTTCCCTCGTTCATATCCCGATCATGCCGAATGAATCCTCAAGTTGTATATTACCCTTACTGCTTTTCGCGGAGAAATTGACCGCTTCACAAAATCAACGGGTATAGCTAATGACATTCAATGAAGTTTTAGAAAAACACCGCCGGGAATCCTTTTCCGAGAGGGACAAGGGAAGCCGCTTTGAACGTCTCATGCAAGCCTACCTGAAAACCGACCCGCTCTATTGCAATAGTTTCAAGACCGTTTGGCTTTGGAACGAGTTTCCACAGCGCGACCAGTTCGGCGGAAGCGATACCGGAATAGATTTGGTCACCCTCACCCATGAAGGCGAGTATTGGGCTGTCCAGTGCAAATGCTATCTGGAAGACACCCCGATTGACAAAGCGGAAGTCGATTCCTTTATCTCGACATCGGGCAGGACTTTCAAGGATGAAAGCGGAAACGAAGTTTCTTTCTCGAATCGGCTTTGGATTTCCACTACAAACAAGTGGGGCGGTAATGCCGAAGAGACTATACGCAACCAGACACCGCCCGTCACCCGCCTGAATCTGTCCGACCTTCAAGCGGCTCACGTTGACTGGAAGAAACTCGAAAAGGGTGTATTCGGAGAAGCCGCGCTCTTGGTTCACCGTGATTTGAAGCCTCACCAAAAAGAGGCAATGGAAAAGACCCACGAATATTTCAAGACGGCGGAACGCGGCAAACTGATTATGGCCTGCGGAACCGGCAAGACATTCAACGCCCTTCGTATTGCCGAGAAGGAAACCGGCGGCAAAGGGCTTGTTCTCTTTCTTGTCCCGTCAATCTCGTTGCTTGGGCAGACCCTTCGTGAATGGTCTTCGTTTGCAAAAGAGCCGATAAACGCGATTTGTATTTGTTCCGACCCCGAAGTATCCCGCAAGAAAACCAAGAATGACGACGGCGACAGTTCAAGCGTGCTTGATTTGGCACTGCCCGCGTCAACAAATTCCGCAAATATCCTCAAACAGTTCAAACTTATCAAAGCCACAAACAAGCCCGGAATGACGGTTGTATTCTCTACCTATCAGTCTATCGGCGTGATTGCCGAGACGCAAAAGAAACTGATAAAGGCCCAAATCGGCTTTGATGAATTTGACCTGATTATCTGCGATGAAGCCCACCGGACAACCGGCGTGACCCTTGCCGATGATGACGAATCTGCATTCGTGAAGGTACACGACAACGGGTATCTGAAAGCAAAGAAGCGGCTCTATATGACCGCAACGCCTCGCCTGTTCAATGAGGATTCAAAGAGCCGGGCAGCACAAGCCGAAGCGGTTCTTTGCTCTATGGATGACCCTGCAATGTACGGCGAGGAAATCTATCGTATCGGCTTTGGTGAGGCTGTTGAACGTGATCTATTGACCGATTACAAGGTACTTATTCTCACCCTTCGCGCCCCCGATGTTCCACCGGCTGTTCAGAAGATCATTGCCGGTGACGAATGCGAAATACAGACTGATGACGACGCAAAACTCATTGGCTGCATAAATGCGCTTTCAAAGCAGATTATAGGCGATGACGGCGCGATAAAGGAAACCGACCCCTTGCCAATGAAGCGGGCCGTCGCATTCTGTCAAAAGATAAAGGTTTCAAAGGCAATCACCGAAACATTCAATGCCGTTACAAATGCCTATATCGACGCACTTCCTGCCGATAAAAAACAGGATATGGTTTCGGTCGCTTCAAAGCACATAGACGGAACCATGTCGGCACCGAGGCGCGACGAACTGCTATCGTGGTTGAAAGAAGATCACGACAACGGCGAATGCCGCATCCTTACAAATGTACGCTGTTTGAGTGAAGGCGTTGACGTGCCGTCTTTGGATGCCGTGATGTTCCTGTCTGCCAGAAATTCACAGGTTGACGTGGTGCAATCGGTCGGGCGCGTTATGCGCAAAGCTCCCGGCAAGAAATACGGCTACATCATTATTCCCGTGGTGGTTCCTGCGAATATAGAGGCCGATAAAGCCCTTGACGACAACGAACGCTATAAGGTGGTCTGGACGGTGCTTAATGCGCTACGCGCCCACGATGACCGCTTCAATGCGACTGTAAACAAGATTGAGCTGAACAAGAAACGCCCGGCACAGATTTTAGTAGGGCGGCCCGAATACACCTTCGGTGAAAGTGGCGAAGCCACCGCCGTGAATGAAGAGTGTGCCGAATATGGCAAGGCTCAAAAGGCCCTTTCGCAGCAGCTTTCGCTTCAATTTGAAGAGCTTCAGAATGTGGTCTTTGCCCGCATGGTGAATAAGGTCGGCGACCGGCTTTATTGGGAACAGTGGGCAAAGAGCGTTGCCGAAATTGCCGAGAGGCAAATAGACCGAATCACGGGCCTGATAAAAGAGAACAAGGCCCACAAAGCCGCCTTTGAAGATTTTCTTGCGGGACTGCAAAAGAATATCAATCCGTCAATCACCACGGCGGAAACGGTTGAAATGCTTTCGCAGCACATTATCACGAAACCGGTATTCGATGCGCTCTTTGAAAACTATTCTTTTGTCAAGAATAACCCGATTTCGGTTTCGATGCAATCTATGCTTGATCTGCTTGAAGGGCAGGGAATCGACAAAGACACCGAGACACTGCAAAGGTTCTACGATTCGGTCAAGATGCGTGCGGCGGGCATCGACAACGCCGAAGGGAAACAGCGGATAATAATAGAGCTTTACGACAAGTTTTTCAAAACCGCCTTCCCGAAAATGGTTGAAAAACTCGGCATTGTCTATACTCCTGTCGAGGTGGTGGATTTCATTATCCATTCGGTGAGTCATGTTTTAGAAAAGGAATTCGGGCGCAAGATAAGTGACGAAAACGTCCATATTCTCGACCCGTTCACCGGCACCGGAACATTCATCACCCGCCTTCTGCAAAGCGGCCTGATTGACAAAAAGGATTTGCCACGGAAATACAAGAACGAGATTCACGCAAATGAAATTGTCCTGCTTGCCTATTATATCGCGGCGGTGAATATCGAGAATGCCTATCATGATATTTTGGGAACGAAGGACTATGAAGCCTTTGACGGGATTTGTTTGACAGATACATTTCAGCTTGGTGAGAATGACGCTAATGTGCTGCAATTCTCTGAAATGTTTGTGAAGAATAGTGCGCGGGTGGATAGGCAGAAGAAAGCACCGCTGAGGGTGATTATTGGGAATCCGCCGTATTCGGTGGGGCAGAAGAGTGCGAATGATAATGCGCAGAATCAGAAGTATGAGAAATTGGACGGAAGAATAGCAGATACATACGCAAAGGAAACGGACGCGACAAATAAAAACTCTTTGTATGATTCGTACATAAAGGCTTTTCGATGGAGTGCCGACCGCTTGGATAAGAATGGCGGGATTGTCGCATTTGTTTCTAATGGTGCTTGGGTTGACGGAAATGCAATGGCAGGTTTCAGGAAATGTCTGGAGAATGAATTTTCGGCGATTTATGTTTTCAATTTAAGAGGGAACCAGAGAACAAGCGGTGAACTGTCTCGCAAAGAAGGTGGAAAGATATTCGGCTCCGGTTCGCGCACCCCGATTGCGATTACCTTACTTGTTAAAAAGCCGAAGCAGAACAATTCCAAAGCTACCATTTATTACCATGACATCGGCGATTATTTAGACAGGGAAGAGAAGCTGGCTATTGTTCGGAAATTTGGTTCTGTCAATAATGCTGAAATGATTTGGAAAGAACTGAATCCGAATGAACATGGAGACTGGATTAGTCAGCGGAATGAGGCTTTTGGGACGTTTATTCAGATTGGTGACAAAGAGGACAAAACAAATAACGCAACATTTTTTGCGCCATATTATTCTCGTGGCATTGCAACTGCACGCGATGCATGGTGCAATAATTCTTCGGAAAAGTGTCTGCGAAAAAATATCCGCACGACGATAGATTTTTACAATCAGCAAAGAACGGATTTCGCAAAACGTGATGATAAGAAATTGGCGAGCACCGATTTTATTTCATACG
>CAIOZP010000451.1 GCA_903862805.1 uncultured Fibrobacterota bacterium | reverse complement strand
TCTTTGCAAGATCGGCCAATACCGGCAGATCTTCGGCTGTTTTTATCACCGCGAAACTGTCGGCCGACACTGCAAGTACGCCCGGATTTTTCGCGGCCGCTATTATATCGGTGGCTGCATAGCCGGCTTTCGGAGCACGCGGCAGATCGGGGCAAATCTCTTTGGGCGGTGTGCAAAAATCGGGAAGCCCTGAGTCTTCGAGAAGCGAAATGTCGAAGGCATAGAAGCCGGTATTGAATGGAAGATGGTTTCCTGTTTTGTCAATCACTTCGCGGGTGGCATTGTTACGAACGTTTTGTTCTACGATGACAAGTTTTTTCTGTCCGTTCTTATCAACAAGCACATAAGTTCCATACGGATCTTTTTCGGGGAATGACCGACGACTGATGCCGACACCGAGTCCGTCGAATCTGTTGCCTGCCGCAGCAATGGAAAAGATCATTGCCGGATCATAAACCGCTGTACCCTGAAGCACCATCAGCTTGCGGCATCCGCCTTCGCGCAGTTTGGCAAGAACAGATTTCCCATCGCCAGGAATCTCCCGCAGTTTCATCAGTGGCCCGCCGGTTTCATCGGGGTTTACGGCAGGATAAAAATCATCGCCGGTTTTAATCATGACGATTTTCCCCTCGGCGGAAAGGTGAAGCCGCTCGTCCTGTTCTACAATTGACAGATCGGAAATCCCGAATTTGTTCTTTTTCGCAATGATTGCCGGAATAATATCGGCGGTTGGGGAGCCTTGCGGGCCGGTTGTTACGACCACCGGAATATTGATCTTATTTTCACGCATGATCTTCGCGATTAATGCAAGATTAATCTGAAGCGCACCGGCATCCTGCGAAAGCCCCGGCAGACGAAATGTCGCCTTGGTGAAATCTTCAAGTTCGTCTTTGGGGACACCGGCATCAAGAAGCGAAAGCCGAAGACGTTCACCCTCGCCGCCTGCTGTCAGGACAATTGCATACCCTTCGAGATCGGCCGCATCGCCGCAAGTTGCCGTCGCATTTACGACTGTCGGATAAGACTGAACCGCGCCATCGAGAACATTGCGTGCCTGTTCGGAATTGCTTTTCGCCTGCGTAAGTTTTGAGAAATGATCCGCAAGAAGTTCCGGCGGAAATTTCCCGTCAAGGACGTCGATAATTGCAGTCTGATCTGCATCGGAGTAAGAAGCGAAGTCGTGAACTGATTCCGTTGCGGAGGCTTTGGCCCAGAGACTCATTTATCTGTTCCCCTGAAAAGATTTTTCGGTGGTGAAATATATGTCGAGACTGATTTTCAAGGTCCGGCGACTGAATTTCACATTCCGGATAGTGGACGCGGCATTTGCAGCCGGTCGCAGTGAAAAGTGAATTTATTGAGCTGCCCTCAAGGCGGCGATAGATAAGATCAAATTTTTTATGAAGGGATTCGATTTCTTTTTCAAAGTTGCTCTAACGTCAACAGCTGTCACTTTTTTTAATCCGCCAATCATTCTTTTCCCCACAAGTATTTGCAGGAAAAGTTGTAGCCGATACCTCTCCACTCTTCCTTTCCGGCGAGTATATTTGGGCGTTCCTGAAAAGGACTGCTATGTCTTCTGATATTTCGGATTGCAGAATACAGTATGCCGTAAGCGAAAACGTTGTCTTCCTGAAGCTTGCAGGACACGTTTCGTACATGGCGCATTCCGGCTTCGATTTCTTTGTGGACAGGTTGGTCTCGCAGCACAAAATCTGTGATGTACTTGTAGATCTGGATGACGTGACCTACATCGACAGTACGAATCTCGGGATTCTTGCGATGCTTGCCGGTGGCATAATGAAGAACTGTGGTGTCAAGCCTAAGCTGATGTCGTCGAATCCCGACATCACCGGCAACATTGAAATAATGGGACTTGATCGGGTTTATCATTGTGTAAAAGATGATTACTCCCACATCCCCGAAGTGCTGATAGACATTCCGCATGTCGATATGGATCATCTTGGGCAGGCGAAACAGATCCTGTCGGCCCACAAGGAACTTATGAATCTCTCGGAAAAGAATCGCGAAGTCTTCCGCAATGTGGTGGACTTTCTTGAAAAAGATGTAAATGAGAACAGCGGCGACGATCAGCTTTCGCTGTTCTGATCTTGATTGGATGAAAGGACGAAATGTCGGGGCTTTCAAAATATCTTCAGTCGCCTGAAATTCTGAGCAATGCTGCTGCGATTGGTTCTGCAGGCTTGCGTGATACGCTTCTTGACAAAGGTGCCGAGTGGTACAAAAATCATCCCGATGAATCGGCTTTGATCCGAAGCAACCTTGCAGCATTCGGCCTGCGCTGCGATGACGAAACGGTTGCATCAGTAGAGCATCACATTGCGTTGCATTACTACGAAAAGCTCTTGCCGCTTTGTGGAAACCCGCAATGGTACCGCAATTTCATTTCCGAAAACGTCGAGATTTCCGATGCAACGGCGCAGATCCTCGAAGCCGTTCAGACCGGCGGCGCACTGGTTGCCGCTGCACATTTCGGAGCGGTGGAGCTGGTTCCGCCATCGCTTTCTACCACGAAAATTCCGGTCAATCCGGTACTCCGCTTTACGACAGAGAAATTCTCGCAGATGGCGCGCGAGCGGGCCTCGGCAATGGAATCGTCGGGTCTGTTCGGTCATATCAATTTCATAGAAATCGGACGCGAAGGAACAATGGCCGCCCTCGACATGGCCGCAGCAATCCGCCGTAAAGAAATTTTGCTTTCGGTGTTCGACGAAGAAACCGGCTACAGCACTCCGGCGAAACTTTTCGGCAGAACTGTTCAGGGTGGCGCCGGACTTCAGAACCTTATCAAATTCGCCCGCGCACCGATGAGCGTTTTCTGCGCCTTTATGGTTAGACTGCCGCAAGGCAAATACCGCTTCGATCTGGTTCCCATTCCGCAAAGTGACGACACGGTTTCTGCGATGTATGCGGCGCTTGAGCGTAAACTTTCCGACAACCTTGAACAATGGTATTTCCTCCACGAGGAGATCCCGTTTGTCAACTGATATAGTCGCCGTAATTGGCGGCGGGGTCGCCGGTTTATCGGCGGGAATATATCTGAGGAAGAACGGTTATCCGGCCGAGATTTTCGAAAGCTGCGCCAGCTCCGGCGGCGTCTCGGCACCGTGGTTTCGTCGTGGATACATTTTCGACGGTGCAACCAACTGGCTCGCCGGTTCCGGAAAAAGCACTTCGATGCACAAGCTCCTTACCGAGCTTCTCGATTTTTCACATCTGGCGATTATTGATCCGGACGAGTTTATTGCGATAGAACATCTCGGCGAGACATTTCATGTGTTCACCGATGCCGATAAACTCGAACATGAAATGCTGCGACTCGCTCCATCAGATAAAAAGATGATTCGAGTTTTCTGCAAGGCAATTAGACAGGCTTCGACGCTACACGTTCCTTACGAAAAACCGCCGGAACTTTTCTCGCCAATCGACTGGCTGATGTTTCCGTTTGCCAATTTCAGGATGTCGGCATTTTATTTGAAATGGAAGCGACTGAGTATCGGCCGTTTTGCAGCGAAGTTCACTACGCCGATCATGCGTGAAATGATGCTCCGTATTTTTCCGAATCATAGCCACTTTTCGATATTCAGCACGATCATGACGCTCGGCTGGATGAGTGCGCGTTCAGGCGGATATCCGGTCGGCGGATCGGCGACGATCATTGCCGCGCTTGAAGATCATTTCAAGAAACTTGGCGGTGTAATCCATTACAGCTCTCCGGTTGAAGAAGTGGAAATAAGCAAAGGCCGTGCGACGGCCGTTGTGGTTCGCGATAAAAAGATTCCGGCATCGACGGTGATTTCAACAATCGACGAAGTGGAAACTTTCGAGAGACTTCTTCGTGGGCGCTTTACAGATGCGAAACTTCGCAGTGCATGGGATAGTCGCGGCGTTTTTCCTTCGCTGATACAGGTTTCGCTTGGTCTGCGAAGGACATTTACCGGTGTTCCGCACAAGATGAACATTGATTTCCCCGTGCCGCTGGTCTTTGGA
>CAIOZP010000450.1 GCA_903862805.1 uncultured Fibrobacterota bacterium | reverse complement strand
TAGATGTTCTGGTCGTTTGCGCCGGCCACCATTTCATTGAAAAGATTGTCGATCTGCTTGTAGTAGGCACTGTATGTGTAGTAAAGCGGATCGCCCAAATGGGAGACATTCTTCAATGCATACAGCTCGACCGAGTAGATCGCATACACGATTCCGGAGCCGAGGGCATAAATCGCATTGCCGTATCCGGCATCTGCCTGCATTGCCGATAGGTGGGTCCGATAATAATTGAAGATCGCGGTGCTTGCATTGACCGAATGAACTGTTGCGACACCGGTTCCCATTATTGCACCGAGCGCGCCAACCACTGTTGCCTGTTGCATCGTCGCAAATCCGAATGCCGGATTGTCAACCGCCGCATCGATTGCAGGCTGGAGCTTTTTGATGAAGGGCTGTGTGTTGGCAAGGTAACTTACCTCGGTGTGATAGAATCCGAGATAGAATCCGGCGCGAACAACCTCGACCAGATTTTCGACTTTCTTCGTATCGGAACTTGTGTAGGTCTGGAAGCGTTTTGTCAGTTCGTTGACAAGTGCGATCACCCTGTTGCTATCGCTGTAGAACGCTTGCACGTCTGCATTCCATCCGAACAACGGGCTGAAATTCCAGGCACCGGAAACGCTGTCGATTTCGGTGAAAAGATTCGCATAGGACAATGTGTTCAGATGGGCGACATCGACGGGCGTGGTCGTTGCGGCAACCGCGCATACTCGTTGAGCTATCATCGGCGGAGGCTGCGGTCGGTCATCTCTTACAGATGCTGTTTCGTGCGAAATCCTTGCAGGCATATACTGATCGACGGCTTTCGCATGGACACCCATCGGCGGTAATCCTCCGGCAGATGCAAGCGCACTTGCCGAAAAAGCTCCGAGGATCATCAATCCTCTGACTGTTTTATTGACACACATAAGTGCCGCTCCTTTGTGGAAGAAAGATCAGTGGCTTGAGCAAATATCAATCTCGAAAAACGGACAGGATGAAACTGTTTCAGCGGGACTCCCGGAGAAAGTAGAAGGAGCCCTCACCGGGACTATTCGCAGAGTCATCCTGCCCGTATCTTAAACCCATATCATGCATTAGCCCTTGGCCTTGCTCCGCAACTCGTTGCGCAGCTATCGACTGCAAATTCCTCGGCAATATCACTTTGGGATATTACCTCCAAATTTTCATCGAAACCTGCATCAACGCCTTGCGAATCAAGTCTCAAGTCCTAACGTATAATCTGGGTTAAACACTACCGCAATTTTTCCGCGCAAACTTCCTTTACTGTCTGCTGATGAAAGGGCATACCCGGGAAGTTGTACCGGATGACCCGGAAATCTTCACGATGTATGATCCGTGCGCCATTTCACTTATGTCAACGGCGTTTTTCCCTGCTTGACAAGCCACATGTCGCATGCTGACAAGCCTTCCGGCAGCGCTGAAAAAGGACACTTCGTAGTCCCCGCTTTGAGGAACAGCGAAATCGATCCGCGATCCATCATAAGAAATAACCTTCAGGCTGCTCCTGTTATTTGAAACAGAAGGTTTCACCGGGATCGCCGGACGGTTGTCAAGCGTTGTCTGGATTGCAGCATCCATATCAGCAGCGTCGTACCATGCGAAGGTATAGGATCGGTCCGGGCTGATTACCCACGAGATTCCACCTGTGCCCACATTACTGCCAGCCCGAATGTTGTTGGCCGGATCTCCCGAAAAGTTTGTAAAGAGCTCTTCAAGTGCATTCGCGTTACTATTGGCTACACTGGATAAAATGAACGGATCGAGCAGAACCACCCCTCCTCCTCCCCAAGTAGCCGCCAGGTACGCACTGTCAAGAGAAGATTTTGTGTCATTACTGTTCACGTCCACCATCAGGATGACCACATCCTGCGTGTCATTACCGAATTTTGTAAAAGAAGCGTTGACGTCTACCCCGTAGCCGTTGCAGCCTCAACCAACAAATGTCTGCTCAACGACAATAACCTTGTTCAGGTTGAGAAGACTATCGATGTTATAGGTCTTCCCGTCAGCGTCTTTGACAACAAGTCCTGTATTGTGCGGAATCGTGTCTCCCGCAGCTGCAAACACGTTTCCGACAAACGCGGCAGATAGTCCGAGCATTGCGATAACGCCCATCTTTTTACTCATTTTTCCCCTCCAAAATGATTTGAAATTGTCGAGGGCATTTGTCCTGACACCTGACAATATAACGATTTTTCAGAGATACGCCATATCTTTAAGGGATACGCAATTCGACGCCGTAACGAGTTTGTTTGAGGAAGATTCAAAAGCACCAGTCATGGTCTTGAATTGATATTGTCCCGTGTAATCAAAGAGTTTATGCATTTTCTCATCCTGCGATCGAGACGAAACGCCAAGGCAGATAATAGATATTTTTGTTGTCTGAATAGAAAGCGCAATCAAATATTATTATTGTGGGATACAAAAAAATCAGGGTTTGTATCCACAATAGATACGGTCTGCAACTTTTTTGTGGGTATACTATACCTCATGACTTTGGCCGCTGAAATAGCGGATAACGTTTTTTGATGAACCGACAATAACTATTTATCAGGAGGTGTCCTGTGTTGAGCAGTATTCGCAAGCTGTCAAGTTCTCCGTCGAGGGGAAGAGCGAAGAAAAATTTTGCTTGGGCAGTTCTATGCACAGGTCTGTTGCTGATCTTCGGTCTCCCTACGTTTGCCGCAGACAGTTTTACGCAGGTAAAGGTCGACGATTCGCAAAACGGCGACACGATTCATTTGTCAGGTAACAGTATGCTCTTTGTCCAGTTGCCGTGTTTTACATCCGGCGGCTACCTCTGGCGGGCAGACGGAAATATTCCGAAGATCCTTAAGGATGTTTCCGGTACACGTGATGGTTACAGCGGACCGGAGTTTGTCGACCTTTCCCGTCAGGGCAGATCGCTACCCGGCGACAGGATGGCGCATATCCTCCGCTTTACAGGATGCGACACGGGCTGGTGCGTGCTCATGCTTGCCGAGAGTCGTCCGTTCGAGAAGGGCAAGGCTCCTGTCAAATATTTCAGGCTCTACATTCACGTTGATTCACCGTTCACCGGATCTTGCCTTGAGCCGAAAATGATCCCGGCGCCGTGCTACGTTCCGCCGCCGAAATCGGAGGTCGAGATCGCCGGATTGCCGGGTCAGTTCAACTGGAATGACAGCCAATGGGTCACTCCGGCAAAGGATCAGGGGCAGACCGGATGTTGCTGGGCCTTCGGTTCCACCGGTGTCATGGAGGCACAGATCATGCGCTACAGCGGACGCGCCCGCGGGAACTGGGTCGATTGTTCCGAGCAGTTTCTGGTGAGCTGCAATCCCTGGCAGATGAGCTCTGGCAACGGCGGATTCTTCCCTTATCCGATGGCAATCAACTACATCGCGGCGGATCATGGTCAGACCGCTGCCGGCGTGGTTTACGAATCTGATCTGCCATTCAACACCGATCCTTCCGGTGATCCCGACAACGTATCTGTCACTACTGCACTCCCTCATCACGAGAAACTGAAATCGTGGGGATATGTGGATGGGGTTCCTGACAGCGCGTGGCCGAACGTTGATCACTTCGCAAGCACAGCGCAGATCAAGCGCGCCATCTGGCGCTACGGGCCGGTAACAACTGCCGTCGATGACAATATGTGGTCATCCGGTTATAGCGGCGGAGTGGCCGCGTATTATTCAAACAGCGGCAGCAATCACATTGTGATGATCACTGGATGGAACGACGACAGCAGCTGCTTCTATGTCAAGAATTCGTGGGGAACCAGCTTCGGCGAAAACGGATACATAAGGGTGGCCTACGAAACAAGCGACATCGGCGACGATGCCAGCTGGGCATCGTGGAATGATTCGTCTTACACAGGCCTTGATCCGAATGCCGTGGCGAGCGGGCCGGGATCGATACCTGTCGGCGACACTGCGACATACTCCGGTACCGCATCGACATATCCTTCGGGAAGTATCACGGCGTACCACTGGCGTTTCGGTGATGGCGACACTGCATCGGGAGCCACGGTGAAGCATGTCTTCAAGAACTCGGGTTCGTATTTCGTCGAGCTTACTGTGCTTGACAGCAAGGGAGGATTTTCCGGCGCGCGTGTATTGACAAATGCGATTGACATGTCGCCCACAACAGCATATTCCGGAGGCCCGTGGCCGGTACCGGGTACAATTCAGGCAGAGGATTACGATGTTGGCGGACAGGATCGCGCGTATTATGATGCCGAAGCCGGAAATGCCTATGGATCCTATCGTAACGATGATGTTGACATAGAGGTGTGTTCCGATGTCGGAGGTGGTTATGACATTACCCAGGATCTGCTCGGCGAATGGATGAAATACACGGTGAACGCACAATCCGGCGAGTATCAGTTCTCGGTGCGGACAGCCCACGGCAACGGGTTCACAGCCCCCGACAACAATCCGAGACTGAGCCTGTGCTATGATGACACGATCCGGATCGGATCGGTGCTGGTTCCCGAAAGCGGAGGCTGGCAGACCTATGCGACGACCACCTGCGATACCGAATTTCCTTTGACGGCGGGGCTGCACAGGCTCACGCTGACCATTGAAGGGCAGGCGGAATGGTATGGAGCAATCAACTGGCTCAGCCTGCAAAGGGTCGGAGATATCCAGACGAATATCCCGAACTTGACAAAGAAGAATGACTGCCCGGCGCTTGTTGTCCACGGAAAACAAATCCTGTGGAACCTCGAACGCACCGGGCAGGCCGAGATCCGCCTTTATAGTCTCAATGGTTGCCTGATTTCAAATATTGCACAAGGAGCCTATTCTGCAGGAAGTCATAGTACGGCACTTCCTGGAACATTGGCAACAGGAATGTATCTGCTCCAGTACAAGTTCGGTAATGTTTCGCGTTCTGTCAAGGTGAATATCGTGGAATGAGGCGATCGTTAATTTTTTCCTGACTGACAGCTCCCGGAAAAAGTACGGATGTCGATTCTTTCGAGTCGGCATCCTGTTTCCGTTAATCATGGTCGCATTCTGATAGCCTGCCAAGTCCGGTTCCGTACCTAATTGTTATCTGAAAAAGCGGTATAGCGCGGGGGACCTCCAAATTCCGGGGATAATCCCAGATCATGCATTAGCCCGTGGACTTACGGAGCAAGATTGCGCCGTGGGTAAATCAATGATTCGAGTTCATCAGATCACACGTTCAATGATGATATGTGTAGAGCGATCCGGTGTGTTGAACCAGAACATCAGGCG
>CAIOZP010000449.1 GCA_903862805.1 uncultured Fibrobacterota bacterium | reverse complement strand
TGGTATGTACTTGACCCCTGTTCCGGCATTGCCGAATGGAATTGCGAAAACTTCAAGGATGTTGGTACGTCCCGGAAACATTGCGGCAATGGTGGTCGCGTCGGTGATAAGATTTGCAGGCGGACAAGCCATGTCGAGCGCCTTGGTAGCAGAAGAAGCCATAATTCATCTCCCTTTTGGGTGATTGTTTCTGTTTACAAATGAGAATCGCAATCCGAGGACGGCAGGGGCAAAAAGCCCCCACCATCACAGGGGATTACAGACCGACACCAGGTTCGTAAGAAATGACAACCAGAGACGAGAAGTTCTGGAAGCACTTCGGATCGGTGGTCGCACGACCGTCGTTCGCGTACCACTCGCCGCGGACAAAGCCGTCAAGCATGTGCGCTGCGATATTTTTACCCTTGCCGTGCTTGCCGTTGTCGTCGGTAACTTCGATACTGTCGTTGTAACCTTCGAGCAAGCCTGCGCCACCGAGACCGATCATCAACCCCTTGGTAGAACCGTTTGTATAGGTTCGTGGATCGGTAATCATCGGATCGGTCGGAGTGATCGGCCCCCAAGTCAGACCGCCACTGTATGCCGGACGGAAAATCGACAGGCGCGGACAGTTGATGAAAAGCATACCGAAGTACGAAAGCGTCTCGTAACCGGCAAGAACCGGATTCGATGGCGAACGTGTATCGGCATCCTTGGCAATGGTCGCAATCGCTGTATGAATGCGGTAATAAACCTGCGAATCACACAAGAACACGGCCTTGTAAGTCGTACTGCCAAGTGTGATCGGCGAGAACTTGAGATCATCAAGAGTCGCACGGATTCTATTGAGCCAACCAACATCAAGCCTGTCAGTAGCGTTCGAAGTCATGTTCTGAATCACGTTGCTGATCTGAGTATTCCACGAAGATGCAGCATAGTCGGAAGCTGTCACAAGGCCGCCGCTTGCGTTGTAAGTGGTCGAAACCGTTGTGAAAACGTTGCGGTTCCACAATGCATTTCCAGCCGTACCGGTCGCATTCGGGCCAAGAGTATGCCCAAGACCGCCCTGCTGGATCGACTTGAGAACGGACGGAGAAGCACCGGCGATCAAAGCAATATAAGCCTCGAATTCCTGATTTTCCACCATGTAGTCGATCACCGCAGCGCGAACTTCACCAGGAAGATCCACAATGCTGCCGTTGACACGCTGCAAAGACATCTTACCTGGAATCGGAATCGCCGGACTGTCAATGTTGTTGACACGCACATCGACGTTCTTGAACGACAGGAAGTTTCCGACCGCAACGGCAAGATCACCGTAAGTCGGAAGCCCTGTAACAACGTCGCGCATGGTCTTACGAAGCATGTCGCCAGTCGTAATTTTCGAGCGATCAATAATCGCCGTCTTGTCAACCGAAAATTCCGAACCGAATGTTCCGTCCACGGTTTTCGCAGCGAGCTTTGAAAACAGCGAACGGGCCCTCATCTCATAGTAGAGGGTCTTGTAAAAGGTCTTACTGGTTTGGGCGTCGTAAGAACCCCCAAGAGACGAAAAGTTACCTGCACCACTCATGAAATCCTCCGTGGATTGTGGTTATTACTGTCCTGTTCTAAGACGCCTTGTTGCCTCGTGGTAAAGCGAGGTGAGTTGCGCAATCGCGGCCGGATCATGAGCGTTGGCGTCCAGGGCAGCTTCGTATTCAGCACTTGCTCCCTTTCCGGCCACGATCGATGCGATCAGACTGCTGCGATCAAATCCCGCCGGATCAACTGCCGACATCGGATTTTCGGAACGTCCGCCACGTTCAGGCGATTTTGCAACCTGTTTAGGGTCTCGTATGTTTTTAAGTAAAGTTTCCCGACTTGTTTTCTCGATAACCTTGTCGCGCTGCTTGTCCCATCCCTTGTACTTGGAGTAGGCCGAAAGCAGAAGGTCAGGGCCGAGCTTCTTGATGGTTTCAATACCGAAACCCTTCTCGCGACAGAATGTGATAACGTCGCCAAGTCCCTTGTTGAACGAATCGAATTCCTTGTGACCGGCAACGATCTTCGTCAGATCTTTTTCGGACACGGCAAGGCGTTTATCCTTCTCCGCAACCGCAAGGAAAATCGAACTCAATTCCTTCTCGTCACGCAAACGCGCCTCGTGTGTATCCCTGACGGAACGCTCAAGCGCAACGGCCTTTTGAACTTCCTTCTGGATCAAATCGCGGGCGACATCAGGCTTGCCGGAAGAAAGCGCTTCGTCAACCTGAAGCAGTAATTCATTCGTCAGCA
>CAIOZP010000448.1 GCA_903862805.1 uncultured Fibrobacterota bacterium | reverse complement strand
TTTTAAAGATAATGGCAGAGCAGAAAAAACAGTTCTGAATCAGGCTACTTTGCATATCCCAAAAGGAGAGATGGTTTTTATCACCGGACCATCCGGCTCCGGAAAAAGCACGTTACTGAACGTCATCGGACTTCTTGAAGCCCCTGATTGTGGAAGCCTGAAACTCGGCGGAGCAACAATCGACTTCAAAAATTCCAAGGCAATGGCAGCATACCGACAAAAGAACATCGGCTTCGTTTATCAGAATTTCAATCTGGTTTCATATCTGAGTGTGCTCGACAATCTGCTGGTTCCTTTTTATCCCGCAGGCATTACAAAAGATCTGCTGGTTCAGGCCAGATGCGTTCTTGAAATACTTGGAATCAGTTCTCTTGTCAACCAGTTTCCGCTCACATTATCGGGCGGAGAAAAACAGCGGGTTGCAATCGCAAGGGCCTTACTCAAAACCCCCCAAATCATTTTGGCAGATGAGCCGACCGGCGAATTGGACGGGAAAAATTCCGCAGTCGTAATGAAACATCTTCGGGAATTGAACAAAGAAAAGGGCATCACAATTGTGACTGTTACCCACAACTCCGATCTTATCGCCGAAGGCGACAGCGTGTATCACATGAATGATGGAATCATTGAAGACAATACCGAACTATTTTTCAGCCATAGGCAGAGCTGAAATAGAATTCTGATCCAATCCTCCCACGGAGAACCGTTATGCCGTTTTTGAATTATGAAGGTGCCCAGATTTACTACGACAGGTTCGGGCAAGGTATTCCATTGCTTTTCATACACGAATGGAACACATCATCCAATTTGTTCAAGCGTGTAAATCTTCCCGATTTCAAAGAGAAATATCAGGTGATTCTGTTCGATCTGCCGGGCTTTGGCAAATCAGATTTGTTGCCGCAAATGACATTCGATAAAATCACAGATCTCATCGTGAAAATAATGGACACGCTTGAAGTTCCCAAGGTTCATGTAATTGGTTTTTGTCTTGGTTCCGCCATTGCGTTGGACTTCGCAATCCGTTATCCGGAGCGCATGAATAAACTCGTTCTTATGGAAGCACTGATAGATTTCCCGCTTATCTGTAAACCCCTGCTTATCCCGCATGTCGGCAACTGGATCGTCCGCTTTTTCGCCGGAACAATGTTCGGCTCCCTTCTTTTCAAAAAAGTGATGTTCAAACGAGGCAGAGAAAATCGCGGGATGTTCACGCAGGAAACGCTACGGGCAAATATCAATGTCTCGATGGAATACATGAGGATGGTTTACCATTACGGGAAAATCAAGCATTACGAGCGTTCAAAAAGTCTGACCATGCCAACACTCTGCATGAACGGCGAACTGTCATTGAACCTCTTCCGCAGATGCACCAGAAAATTGTCGCAGGTAATTCCATTAAGCAAATACAAAAGCCTTCGCGATTGCAAGCATTTCATTCCGCTTGAAAAGCCAAGAATCATGTATGATGTTGTGGATCAGTTTATTTGCGATCAGGGATGAATGTTTCAGCGGATATTACCTCACGAAACTACATCCACGCCCTAAAGGACAATCTGTGATAATTTCTTCAGAAGTTATTAATGCCTCACAATTTTGGGCGGTTAAATCATTTGTAAATCGGCTGGAAATATATTTGTGATCCTGCCGAAATCACTTCATCGGCATAAAACAACGAAGGCTTCGGATAATGCTCATTAAAGGCAGGATCATCACAGTTTCGGCAGCAGTCGCGTTAAATTTCGCGTGCGCCGAAGCGGCTCTCGATTCCTACTCCGACGACAATCGCAGTCTCTACATTGCTCCACGAAGCCTTGCCATGGGTTCCGGAGCATCCTCAATAAGCGCCGATGCGTTTCCAACTTCGAATCCTTCCGGAGTATGTTTTGATACAGCCACTCGAATTTATCTTTCATACGCCGGCTATTATCAGAATTCATTCAGCACTACAGGACTCTCGTTCGTAAAGCCGCTTGGCAAAAAAACGACCGCGGGCGTATCTCTATCTTACCTCAATGTTCCAAATATCGAATACAATGCCGAATCGGTAACCGACAGTTCCGGAACCTTTGTGGATTACCGTGAACGCACGGTAAGTGCCTCCGAAATATTTCTGAATGTCGATGGTGCCCACGAATTCGACTTTACAAAAAGCTTCGGTGTCAACATCGGAGCCGCACTGCACGGAATGCGTCGCAAACTTCCCGATGAACATGGCAATCCATTCACCGGATACGGTATCGGTCTTGATGCCGGTCTG
>CAIOZP010000447.1 GCA_903862805.1 uncultured Fibrobacterota bacterium | reverse complement strand
GAAGTCACGAAATCGCGGCTTAACGACCATGGATCCTTCCTCGCGGTATTCTAAAGTTAGGTTACTGTCAGCTATTCTATTTCGAGCAAAACCAACCGCCGGATTTTCAAAAAGAAAATCTGATGATCAAAACTGCTCATGCAAAATAATATTATGCAGGTCAGGCAACCCTGTTTCGGTTCAAGCAAGCAATCAAACCATCACCAGCCGGAACAAAAAAGGATTTCAGGAATTTATCACACATTGAACTTAAAGAACATTACATCTCCATCGCGAACGGGATATTCCCGTCCTTCCATCCGGATTTTTCCGGCGGCACGCATGGCGACTTCGGTTCGATAGTGCTCAAGGTCCTCGATCGAATATACATCCGCCTTAATGAAACCTTTCTCGAAATCTGTATGAATCGTACCGGCCGCCTGCGGCGCAATTGTGCCCGCCGGAATTGTCCACGCGCGGTTTTCGTCAGGCCCAGCAGTGAAAAATGTCTGAAGACCGAGCAGCGCGTAAATTTCGCGGGCAAGAACTGCGAGGCCTGGTTCGACAAGTCCGAGACTTGCAAGGAAATCAGCTCGCTCGGTTTCGGCAAGTTCGGCGATTTCCGATTCTATTCGGCCACATATCTTGACAACATGCGAACCGTCTTTCTCTGCAATTTCGCGGAGAGATTTTACATGATCGTTATCTTCGGCGATTCCATCTTCGTCAACGTTTGCAACGTAAAGAACCTTTTTCGCCGTGATGAGGAAAAGATCTTTCAGCCCATCCTGCTCGTCATCGGTAAGAACGGAGCGAAGAACCTTGCCAGCATTCAGTGCGTCGAGAGCGGTCTGGCAGTAATCAACCTTCGCCTTTGCTTCTTTGCTACCGGTTTTCACCAGCTTCTGAGCGCGATCAATCGCCTTCTCGACGGTCTCAAGATCCTTGAAGATCAGCTCTGTATTTATGGTGTCAACATCACGGGCCGGATTTACCGATCCGTCAACATGAACGACATCCTGATTTTCAAAGCAGCGCGCAACATGAACAACCGCATTGACATTCTTGATGTGTCCAAGGAACTGGTTGCCCAATCCCTCACCGCGTGATGCGCCTTTCACGAGTCCCGCTATGTCAACCAATTCGAGGAAGGCCGGTATGACTTTTTTTGTAGGAATCACGGCCGTGATACGGGCCAGACGTGCATCGGGAACCGGTACGATTCCGGTGTTCGGATCGATTGTGCAAAATGGATAATTGGCGGCCTCGGCCTTCCCAGATGTGAGTGCATTGAATATCGTGGACTTCCCCACGTTTGGCAGGCCGACGATTCCGGCAGTCAATCCCATTGCGATTCCTTTCATTAACGGCACGGGAAAATAGCATCCGCGCGGACGAACAAAAAAAGTTGCAGGTGCTTGTGGTAATCACCTATTTAAGTGTGGACAAACGGCATCGCCCTTACCGGCGCTGCATTGCATGTACGAACTGCCCAAAGGGACAAAATGGACGAGACCGTACAGCTTCGCGATATACTCAGGCATGTGACAATATTCGCCGGTGTCTCGGAATCCGGTTACGACATGCTTTGTAATCGCTGTTCGACAATTGATCTGCCGGTCGGTGAAGTGTTCATCAGAGAAGGCACACCTGCCAAAGAGATCTACATCGTGCTTTCCGGTTCGGTTAAAATT
>CAIOZP010000446.1 GCA_903862805.1 uncultured Fibrobacterota bacterium | reverse complement strand
GTGGCTTCAACATAACCGGAATACAATCTCCAGATTATTCACCCTGATTGAAAAAACAGTGCATGAAATATCTCCCGCCATGCCCCTCGGTTTTATGACAGGTGACCGGTTTTATGAAGGGTACGATTTTGACAACTGGGCAAGAATCCTCTCCGGTCCCAACCATACCTCCGTGATGTGGCGCCCAGGTGGCGGATACTATAACGACAATACTAACAGTGAATTGGTCGGCAAATCGCACGATATCGGAAGGCAGGTTT
This sequence comes from uncultured Fibrobacterota bacterium, assembly GCA_903862805.1. Classification (GTDB taxonomy): domain Bacteria; phylum Fibrobacterota; class Chitinivibrionia; order Chitinivibrionales; family CAIOZP01; genus CAIOZP01. Next base: position 2,413 of record CAIOZP010000446.1, on the reverse strand, counting down.
CTGTATTGCCCGCAGAGGTGGTTTCCATTCAGTCTGAAATAGAAAATTTTCCCTATCAGCGTCTCAAAAAAGGGGCTAATATTGTTGCACTTGAGGCTTGTTCGCATATCGCCGCAGGATGCACAGGTGCAGCATTTAATGTCCTCTCCTTTTACGATGAACCCCTGGATGAATACGAATCATTGATCGCCCGTCTGCATGAGGTTCGGCCGTTTATGGACCTGATGGCAAAAACACTGGGACGAACTGAACTGTCAGGAATTCAGACTTTCTGGAATAAAAACAGTTTTGCAACCGGTAAACCGGAAGAGGGAAACTGGCTCAGCTCCGGAAATCCGCTCGTCAGTCACGATCTCTACAACATTGGTCTTCCAACCAGCTATTCGAATGAGAATGCACCTATAACGATACTTGGAAAAGATAATGTGCTTGTCTTATCTAAGGAAGAGATCACGAAACTCCTTTCGGGTGGTGTTTATATGGATGCAGAGGCTTTGCTCCAACTGAACAAAATGGGGTTTGGCGAGCTTACCGGGTTTGAAGTGATTGGATCGTATAATGTCGACCGCATTGAAAAGTTCAGCAGCCATCCACTGAACGGAGAATTTGCTAATTGCCAGCGCGATAATCGGCAATCGTTTTGGAAATCTACGGCTTATTCTTTAAAACCAACCGATGCGAAGGCACATCCTCTGAGTTCCCTGATCGATTACTCAGGAAAAGAAGTCTCGGCCTGTACCTGCGGCACATTTGAAAATAAGCTGGGTGGACGTATTTGTGTAGCCGGGTATTATCCCTGGACCTTTATGGAGAACAAATCGAAGAGTTCTCAGATGAAATCGGTTTTCCGATGGCTCTCAAAGGAGACCTTACCAGGTTATATTGCGTCATTCCATAAAATTAACCTTTGGATCAGGCAACCTGAAAACGGAAAGATTGCCCTCTCTTTTACAAACTCCTCCTTCGATCCTGCAAAAAATGTAACCCTAATGTTACGCACAGAAAGCAAGACCATTAAAGTCTACAATATGTCTTGCAAAGAGACGGTAATTCAATCTTCCGGAACAGATGGAGTCTATAAAAAATTTGTGATTCCGGAGGTTGGGGTGTAGGAGGTTGAGGTGTAGGAGGTTGAGGTGTAGGAGGTTGAGGCGTGGGAGATGAACTATTGTCACACGGTCCTCGATAACATTGTTCTTTCCACTCGGTCCACCCTACCGGACAGATTCCACCGAATGCTTCGCGATATATCCTTTCACATACGGTCGGAGCCGCATTCATTTGCTTTGCCGCGTTTTTAAGATCGTTCACATCGGTTCCTATTATTTTGTACAGTTCCGAGAGTTGTTTTATCGCGAGGTCCTGATCGTCGGCCGTAGCTACCTTATTTACAGCGGCATCCCACGCTGTTCTGATCGACGGTTTTGACGATTCCGGCAATACAGGCGGGACGATAGAAGGATTACCAACGTCTGCTGCAAGTTTTACGGCGTCTGCCTGAAGAGATGTCTTAAAAGCCTTCAAGTCTGCGGCCTGTTTTGTCAGTTCGCTCGTGGTAAAATTCAGAGCATCCACAGTGGTCTGGTTCGCAATCTTGTTTTTTTCTTCTAGAGCTTTTAGTTCTGCGACAGTCGTATCCCGCGCCGCTTCTACCATACTCTTATTGTCGGCCGCGTTCTTTGCGAGACTCAAAGAGTTCGTCGCTCGAACTGCCAACGTCACGTTATTCTTCAATTGCTCGAGCTCCTTTTGACTCTCCGCCAACTTCTGCATCAACGCCTTCTGTTCGTCGTCGGTCCGAGTGTTCGAGTCCGTGATAGTCGTCTGTAAATCAGTCACGGCTTTTTGTTGCTTTGTTAGGTTTTCGGTCAACAACGCTTCGTTTATCAAGCTTTTTGTGTATTCGTCACTAGCACGTCTCTGTGACCTCTTTTTGAGGAAGAACCACGTCAACCCTCCTGCAGCACCCAACGAGGCTAGTATAACAATCACGATCGTCACGATGATCCAAGTTTTCATACTTTACTATAAACACATAATATTTTTATATAATTTTGTTTGATTATATATATATGGATACGCCGGCCTTCGATGCCGTTGCAGACGCAATTAATTTAGACGGAATTTCAAACGGAAATATAGACGGGAACGAAAATTCTGGAAGACTCACGAGATGGATCGTATACGCAATCATAGCAGTCGTAGCAGGAGTTATCATAGCGGCGGCAGTCATGTTCACGAAGAAAAAGATCCAGGAATCGCGCGAAGACGGGAGCATCATAAAGGACGTCGGAGAAGCGATAACTGTTGACGTGAGCAAAAAGGTGGCGGACGACATGCTAGAAGTCGCCATCAGGGCTCAAACGGAATCCGCTCAACTGAACGCGGACATGGAAACGGCAAAACAACTCTT
>CAIOZP010000445.1 GCA_903862805.1 uncultured Fibrobacterota bacterium | reverse complement strand
TCGACTGTGAAGGTCAAAGTCTCACTTCCGCAAAAATGTTTCGGATCATCGGCGCAAACTGAAATAAACGCTCCTGATGATCAATGGGGCGCTGATAATTCGTGGGCGTTTGTTCCACTTCAACCTTTACGTGTGATGGCGGTTTACGATGATTCGCTGAGCTTTTTTGCCAAAGCGGCATTGCGGGCAGCCTGTGCTTCGATTGGTTGGCCTTCCCCGAAAGAGGCAAAGACAATCGAGTTGACAGATGCGAATATCGCATCTGCCGATATTCTCTTTGGATTCGGGTTGAAAAATCCGACAGCACTTTCCCGTTTTGTTTCACGAGGGTCGGCGCTGATTCTTTCGCCCGCCGCTGGTGCTCGGATTTGGCCTATGCCAATAGGTATTAGTGGCACTACGCTTCCGGAACCGCTCTTCAAGCCGGCAGGATTTTTCTTCAAGTCTTCCGACACTTTGCGGAATATTCTGCTCGATGGTTTTTGTCTTGCCGGTTGCGCGGCTATTTCATCGGAAATTGGGATTTATTCATCGGGTAAATCTCACGTGATTTTATCAGCAGTTCCGCTTGACGGAATGGGAATAACCGACTTTCAGCAGACCTCGCAATATCCTGATCTTGTCTCAAGGCTGCTCGATGCGGCAAGACCTGTCTCGGCGAAAATTGTCAGCGCCGGATCTCTTGTCGATGCTCCGCAAAATGCGCTTTCCATGCTTGACAACTGCGATACTATCCACCCATCGTCCGGAAAAATTCTTTGTGCAAAGACCGGAGTGATGACAATCATTTCGATAAGTGATACCCAGAGGATTACTGTTGTTTATGACAGCCTCGAGACTCCATCCACGACGTCTTTGCCATTTGTCAATATGATCAGTCAGAGGATTTTTCGGCCGGAAGAGTTTGCCGCGTACTGTTCATCACATCAGGATATTTTTTTGTGGGCCATGATTGTTGTTCTGCTTGCCGGTGAAATGATGTTGTTCATCAGGAAGATCGTCTGGCACTGAAAATTTGTTCCGATTGTAATTGAACAAGCCGCCTTGTCAAACGTATTCTCCTTGAAGCATCGATAGGGAGGGATCATGGGTACCGGAAAATATCGTGCAGAAATTTTGGCAGTGGTACTCGTAACGATGGTCTCTGTCGGATGCTCTAATCCTATCTCGTCAATTGATGGAACCAGCGGCGCTACCATGAACAACACAAGTCATATCACCTCGGCGGTGCCAAGTAATACTGCCGTCACGGTTGCTTGGAGCGGTGGTCATAACGGTGGGTCAATGGTCGCAACAGCAACACCTGCGAGCGGATCACCTGTGTCAAGAGCTGTCACACCAAGTGAGCAATCTTCGCGGAGTTTGACCTTATCTGGGCTTGTTGCCAACACTTCATATTCCTTCAAGATTGTGTGCAGTAGTTCGGGATATACTTCATATGGAGCTTCGACAAATTTCACAACGCTTCCATAGTCAATACTTCATTCTGATTTTCACACCACGCTCCGACAGATATTCTTTTATTTCACGGATTGTGTATTCGCCGAAGTGAAGCATTGACGCAACCAATGCTGCGTCAGCACCGCCTTTTGTAAGAACGTCGTAGAGGTGTTCCGGTTTGCCGCCGCCGCCAGATGCGATAACCGGAATGCGAACTGCGTCGGAGATCGTGCGGGTGAGAGTCAGTTCATAACCTTCTTTGGTGCCGTCGGCGTCGATTGAGTTGACCACGAGTTCGCCGGCACCGAGTTCTTGTCCGCGTTTGGCCCACTCGATTGCATCGATTCCCATGGGCGTACGGCCGCCGTTGATCACTATCTCGTAACCCGACGGAATCGTTTTCGAAGTCGGGCCCTTCAGTACGTCCATTGATAACACGACGCACTGTGCGCCGAAAGCTTTGGATGCATCGGAAATGATTTGCGGATTTTTTACTGCGGCCGAATTGACGTTGATCTTCTCGGCACCGGCAAGCAATACCTTCGAGCAATCTTCAACTGTACGCAGACCGCCGCCAACAGAGAATGGAATGAAAACCTGACTTGCCACCGCCGACACGACATCGATCATTATGTCGCGCTTGTCTGAGATGGCGTTGATGTCGTAAAACACCAGTTCATCAAGACCTTCGTCGTAATATTTTTTTGCAGTGACGACCGGATCGCCGATGTCGCGTGTGTCAAGAAACTTCACGCTCTTTGCAAGCTTGCCGTCGATAGCAGCCATGTGCAAAGC
>CAIOZP010000444.1 GCA_903862805.1 uncultured Fibrobacterota bacterium | reverse complement strand
TATCTAAAAGATCCATACCGCTGGAAAGACATCAGTGATTCCAATGCTCAGGTAAAAAACCCGCACTGGATCTATCCTGGCGATGTGATTTATGTCCCAGGAATCGGAGCCGTTTCCTCTGACGGAAACACTGTCGTTCAGGCAAATAAATCCACCGACGCAGCGGCCACGCCTGTTGACGGAAATGCAAAAAAAACAGACAGCGCCACGGTGACATCCGACACGGCTAAAACGAAACCTGCTTCACAGACACCAGTGCCAACTGTCGAAGACGCGCTGAAAACGCTTGTTGACAAGCGTTTCTTCCGCTCGAATTTTCTCTGCCGTGTTGCTCTGCTCTGGGACATTCCCGATGCAAAAGGTCTGATCCTTCCGGGCAATGCAGAGGTTCTTCCGAATCAGGAAAAAAATAGCCCTGCTCCTTATGACAATATTGATGTAAAAGGTGTCGGCGCAAACTCGTACAAAACCGGCGACACCGTCGATATCTGGCACTCCAAGCATTATCTGCGTTTCAACGGAAAAATCGTGAGCCTTGTCCAGCGCGTTGGGCGCGCCCATGTGTGCCGAAACGACGACAGCGTGATAACGCTCACCATAGACGACGCATGGGACGCAATTTCTGCAAAAGACAGAATTACTCCGTTCACCGTCTTTACCGACAAGCATGTCGACAGTTTCGTAAATGCCGATATTTCTCTGACGGGAACCGTTGTCGAGCATGTAGAGTCGTCCGAACTTGTTTATCCATATCACACCCTCATAATTGACAAAGGCAAAAACGATGACGTGAGACTCGGTGATATTTTCACGGTTCACAGCGTCGCTAAAAACGGGAAAGCATCTCCCGATGCCGAAGCCACTGCTGCCGTTGTGAACGTTGGTGACAACAGTTCAACCGTTGCGATTATCGCTCAAACGAGTCCTGCTGTAAAACCGGCCAAGCAATCCGGTGCCAACGCATTCATGCCATTCAAAGACAATGTCGCGTCCGGAATAACTGTTGCGGCTAAAGACAAAGTCGTCCTGTTCAAACGGATGGTGCTTCATTAACTGGCGGTTTTTCTACCGCCTTTGCCGACGGATGATCGTGAGCCGTCGGCACCACAGTGTCAGGCCGATACTGTTCTTCCTGTTACACAATCTCTTTGTGATAATTTCATTTGCGTCCCTTTGTGTCATCTCGCTTGTTGGTCTGGGAATCGCAGGAATCGCCATTCCAGCTCCGGGGGCATTCTATCGGATCGCCGAGAAACTTCTGTTTTGACGGATTTTTCAAGCCCAAAACTATCGTATAGAAAAATTGATAGAATTGAAGTGTGCCCGACACCGCGGATGCGCGCATATGTATATTTGCGCTCTATTAAATTTCCCGGGGTTTTCCTGCCGCCAGTATCTACTTTATGTACAATACGCCGGCCTTACGGACGAATTAGGGAAAATGGTTTAAATACGGAGAAAAATCTGTGGCTGCCGCAGACAAAAACAGTTTCATAGTAGAAGACGGAAATCTGGGCATTTACCTGAGGGAGATAGCAAAGCACAAAGCGCTCTCTCCTGATGAAGAAGCCGATACCGCACGAAAAATACGACTTGGCGACAAAAAAGCTGTCGAACGTCTCGTTAAGGCCAACCTTCGTTTCGTTGTATCCGTTGCAAGAAATTATCAGAATCAGGGTATGCCGCTTGCCGATCTCATCAACGAGGGCAACCTCGGTCTGATTCGTGCCGCATACCGCTTCGACGAAAAGAAGAATTTCAAGTTCATCTCATACGCGGTCTGGTGGATCCGGCAGGCGATTCTTCAGGGACTTGCCGACCATTCGCGTATTGTCAAGATTCCTTTGAATCGCGTTGCCACTATTCATAAGATAGGCAAGGCAAGAGCGAAGCTTGAACAGAAGTACCGCCGACTTCCAAACGACAGCGAAGTCGCGGCAGAACTCGGTCTCGAAGAAACTGAAGTCGCCGGAACCATGCAGATAAGCAACCGGCATGCGTCGCTGGATGCACCCATCCGTGACGACAACGGTGGAACGCTTATTGACATACTTCGCGACGAAGAACAAGACAATGCCGATGACGATGCAACAAAAGGTTCGCTCAACGACGAGGTCGAGAAGATTCTTGAAATACTTACCGACCGTGAGCGTAACGTCGTTCGCATGTACTTCGGAATCGGCGAAGATACGAACTATACCCTCGAAGAAATCGGTGAGCAGTCCGGCATTACACGCGAGCGTGTCCGTCAGATTAAAGATGCCGCGCTGAAAAAACTCAAGCGCAGCAACCGTTGCCAGATCCTTCTGCAGAACGTTCTTCGCTGAAGATTAGTCAGAAGTCACAATGGCCCGGATGATTTTTCGTTCGGGCCATTTTCATTGGCGGCAAGAGATCTTCGCAATTTTTCGATTCATCTATTATATTTTCGTGAGGCAGGTCAGGCCTTTTATCGCAAACAAAGTTTTGGAGGTAATATGATTCGCAGATGTTTTTCAATTGCACTATTAGCGGTTGCAGCGGTTTCAGCCCAGCAACCGGCATCGACAACTTCGCAGGCGGCACTTGAAGCAAGATTGAGTGTGCTTGAAACCAAAGTCCAAACCCTTGAGCAAAAGGTTGACAGGCTTCAAAATGCAAGCAAGCCGGCACCTGTTGTAGTCGCACCGGCAACTCAACCGGCGGTGGCCGTAGCACCTGCCACACCGGCAGTTCCGGCGGGACTTCCACAGGACAACCTTGTAACGGCCAAGCTACTCAGCAAAAAGCTTCTTCCGGCATCTGGCGGGTATCCCGACATGATGGTGACACTCATCCAGTTCGAGAATCATGGCGACAAGGAAATCGGTTCGATCAAGGGTAATCTTGTATTCGTCGACGCACTTTCCGGCGACAGCCTGACATGCATGGCCGTTGAACTCAACAAGGCAATTCCCTCGCTCGGAAATACCAGCTGGCAAGGCGGACTCGACTACAACGCCGGAGATGTCGGACAGATTCGCTTCATGAACCTCGGGCAGAATCAGGCGCTCATCCGCTTTAAGCTCAACCGTGTGCTTTTCACCAACGGAACAGTTCGCCAGTACAACTAAAACGGATAGTAGCAATCTTCAGATGAAAAATCTCACACCAATCTGAAGCAGACGATCTCGGCTGAATCTTTGCATTTCCGTTGTGCGACTTGTGTTTGGGTATGATGGCATGTCGTCCAGCGTGTATGTGAAGAAGATCATTCCTCCGGCTTTGCCTTTTCTAAAGATCGCCTCGAACGACGGTGACAGTCGCCAGTAGGCACCGTGCTCACTGCCCTGATCGGGCTGATCGTTCCACGCTCCTATCAGTCCTTGGCAACGTGCAACAAGTATCCAGCTTCTGTGTCGGAAAAATGCAAATCGTGCATCTCCATCTATATCTGCACGATTTTTGTTTTCACCATTTACCAGCTTGCTGTCAACTCCCCTGAATTTGCGAAGATAATACGATCCAGAAACATGCCACGCGAAACGGTTGTGAAGTGTCCACAGCGAATCGATCGAAAGCATTTGCCAATAACTTCCGAGGCGGAAATCATTTGTGCCGAAGCCAACAAATCCCTTGTTCCAATAGACCGTGCTGAAATCCTTTCTATCGATCTCGTGGAAGCAGTGGTGGTCGAGTCCTGTTTGAATCAAATATCCACAACGCCCGCGATACTCCAACGTAGGAACAAACGAAAACATAAAC
>CAIOZP010000443.1 GCA_903862805.1 uncultured Fibrobacterota bacterium | reverse complement strand
TGGCAAACTTATCTTTATTGAATCATCAGGCTTGTTCTTTATTTTTGGAGACGACGCACCAGAGAGAATGATAGTTAGAGAATATGTAAAGAAACACCCCTCTCAAATGCTCGAATACCATGTTAAAAATTCAAATCCTCATTGCTTGTTCGAAAAGGTGGTCGAAAATGGCGGTGGTACCGACAAATATGACGTTTTTGAAAAAGCATGGGAGATATTCATTGCTACCATCGACGGAAAAACCTTTTTTGAGGAGCTCCAAAGATTCCTCATTGAAAGGTGCAAACATTATTCGCCATCACTTTAATTCAAAGATTCCGAGTTCGATATTTCCTATATCACCCCCTTTGCCCAATCCCCCGCCACAGCCACCACCGCCGCCCTTACAGCCTCAACAGTCGCATCGCTCATCTTTGCAAAAGGGTAATACCCATCCGTAACATCTCCATTCGCATTCACCGCCGGTGGTGGATCCATGCCGATATATACGCCCTGCTCCTGCACATTAAGTGACAGTATTCCCAACTGCGTGTAAGCACCTTTGCTCTTGCCACTTGTCACCGGCACCGGTGTCGTAAGTGCCACCGTCAGCGCATCACTAATGCTTACTGTTTTTGTTTCTTCTGCCATGATCGGCCTCCTAAAAAGTTAAATGTTCAGTATTGCGCGTATTGCGTCAGCCCTGTCGATTGATTGACAAGGGAGAACTCGATAATTATTCCACCGTAACCAATAGCACCGTTGCTGTTTGTCACCTTCACGTCAAGTTTTCCGCTCGTTGCATTCGCCGCAAGGGTAATTGTTACACCCACCGCTGTAACTACGACGGCGGTGCCGTTTTGCAATGTTGTCCCAAGTAAATTGATCGAACCCGCGATCATGTGTTTTCCGTTTATTCAACCACCGGCGGAACAGTCGATTGATGCCTTAACGGCAATCCATCCAGAAACGCGCTGTGTTGATGCGCCCAGATCAAACGTCCATGTTTGCGTTCCGGTACTTGCTGGAATTGCATTGATCGGAAATGAGAATTTGTTTCCTGCATAATTTGCGATACTCGCCACTAAGTCCTCCTTTCTTTAGGCAGTTAAACAGAACTTCAAACCTGCTGAATTTTTGGCCCAGATCTGGCCGTTTGCGTCACGAAAAATTCCGCACGCAGGTTCTGCTCCAGCTGCAGACATCACAATCGCATTGATTGTCGGACTGGTCAGAGTCTTGTTTGTCAACGTTGCAGTTGACGTGAGGGAAACAAGCGTATCCGCCCCTGATAAAGTCGGCAATGTGTAGGTGTATGCCGAACCCTGCGCGAGAATACTTGTCCCGATTTTCGTCAACGTTGGAAAACTCTGCGCGCTCGACCATGTCGGTGTTCCGGCGATTGTTCCGCTCAATGTTGCACCGGCGATTATTCCACCGGTGAGTGTCTTGTTCGACATGTTGAGCGATGCGGTAAGCAGGTCGGTAATGTCGGCAGAGACGTGCGGATGCTGTGCCCCGCTAATCTTGTACATACCCGCGCTCATATTTGTTCCGGTACTATCAGCGAACAAACTTCCGATCTGCCATGTCGTACCATCAAACGAGATGCTACTGACACTCCCATTGGACACGCTCAATCCCGTGGGGATTATCGAGATATTTGCCGTTGCATTGCTAACACGAAGAGTTGGCGACGCAGTATAAAAAGTCAGATAATCGCTATCAACAAGCCCGAACGGAGTCGATCCCGCAAAAGGAATTCTTGCAGCAGCACCGCCTTGAATTTTCGATATTGACAGAGAGGGAATATCGCTCGCCAACAACGCTGAACCACTCGTCACAAGTCCCTTTGCATTGAATGTGATTTTCGTGTAAGTGTTCGCCGTGACCACATTCGCAAGTGTCAACGGAGTCGAAACACCGTTGCCCGAAAAATCAGCAGACAGATTTAACGATGTAAGATACGACCCACTAGCCTGTTTATTGTTCAGTTGTGCTTGAATTTTTCCGAACGCCAGAATAATTGAATCTGTATTTGCGAGTGCGATATTCGAACCGACCGCATATCCTGTGAGCGTTTGCGCCAACACGTCGGTGATTCCGTAGCCGGCAATCGTTGTCGGTTTACCTGTCACCTGAGACCATGCCAAGCTTGAAACGCTTGCTGCTTCCCAAGTAAGAGCGCCGTTGTTGTTTTTCAAATAACCAACCGCAGAAAAATACGGCACTTCGGGCAAGTCCCAAAAACTGTGTTTGTGTGGAACGCCATCTATCAGATACAAGCTGTCTGCACTTATCGAAGGGCCGAATGGTTGACTTTCTCCGTTGAAAAGTGACGAGTGAGTGAACTGAAGATTTCCGTCACTGTCTGATTTCAGATTTATCGTGTAATCGGTATTTGGAATATTCCACTGAATATTTCCCATGTAATCATTGTCGATGGAGAAATCCATTCCGCCGAGCGTTGGTTTTGTGAAATCCCTGATCTGAATTCCAAGCCCTGCAAACTTTTCTATCCAACCGGAATTCCCCTTGTACCACGGGACATATTTCGCGTCCGACAGTGATTTCGTATAATACTGCGAAGCGTCAAAACGGTTCGCAGCCTTTACAAGATCGGAAAGACGACACGACACGTCAATCGAAAACAGCTTGCCATAGTTTATTACCTGACCGTGCCCCTGAATTTCAGTCACAGGTGCCATCAGTCAATCACCACCGGAGGAACCGCCGTCGAATTCTCTACAAGATCGCGTCGGTCTTCCTGAACAAGTGCGAAATTGAATTCCCCGCCTATGTCCTCGCGTTTCAGTTTTAACGTGACTCCGAGAAGATCCTTGAAATACCCGCCACCTGAAATTGTCACATCGAAAGAACGCCCGCCACAAACCGCGCCAGCCGGACAATTGAAAACAACATATCCGGTACCGAGATACGGAACACTTGAATATCCGATCTGGTCACTTGGTTGCGAAGATGCCCCCCAGACGCCTTTTACAATGTCATTCCTGTCACTACTTATCTCAAACGATGTATCGCTATTTGGACTTCCCGAATTGACAGACTGAAAGGCCAGCTCAAGCAGATTGTAGAACAGCGCCGCAGTATCGGCAGGTGCAAACTGCCGGCACAAAAGCCGGAATTTCCACGACGAAACCACGTCCATCGTATCAGGCAAAATATCTCCGAGTTTACCATTGTCCCATGACGCAAAAACCGGCCGGTAATACGCACTCGCACTTGTTCCTGTGTCGGTCTTTGTACCCGACGCGACAATAAGTCCCTCGTCATAAAATGCAAAGGAAAGGTGCTTGCCAGAGAAACCAAACTCCGCGATCCATGCGGCCATTCCCTGAAGCTGTGGAGGAAATCTCAAAACAAGAATCGCACCGACTTTATCAGTTCCGGATCCGAACGTGATTCTTGGCGTGTAGCACACACTCGTGGTGCCGAGAACTTTCGTCGGCATCACTACACACCAACTGTCATTATGCCATGCGGCGGTGATCTGGTTCTTGTAATACTGATCCGTCGGCAAGCCGTCGGATGTCTTGAAAATTCCATTCCACGAAGACGGCCATAAATCCGAAATCGAAAAATCCGAAAGCAGCTGAATCTTGCCACCCGCCGACAAAACAGCAGGGCCAAGATTCGACAAAAAGAAAATGACGTTCCCGATCGACGCATGCGAAACACAAGTAATCGTGTTGGGCGCAGCACATCCCATCGTATTGCTGATAATGACTGGAGTGCTTGATGGATCGCCATTCATCAGGCAAAGGATTTTCTTTTCCTTGAAGAAAAAAACATCTCCATTTAATAACGCGATTCCGGTATCATCTTCTCCGTCAAATTGCGAGCAGCGAACATAATCGACCGACGTTGAAAACCGCCTCAAGAACGGTTCATAATTCAAAGAATCGTACCCGGAGTCTGATGTCGGTAAAACTGAGTGATACCAGTATCCGCTTTTACCAGCTACACCGCCGACCCAAATCATGCCAGCATTCTGCAGCATGAAACAGCCATTGGGTAACGCATCGTTTCCACTTGTCGGAAGAAGGTTCAATTCCCCCTCGAGAGAATCGTCGGAAACGTCAAGCAGCCACAGAGTAGTATCCCTTCCCTCGATGGGAATATCGCAAACAAATCGCTGAGACAAACCCTCTGCCACAGTATGATTCGAATCTCCGAATGTTCGCCATATTCTCATGTGTGTCGCGCCGGTGGTATTTCCAAACTTTACAAGTGGAATTTCAGAAACAGCAAACATATTCCCGCAATTGGCCGGCAAAGGCGCACTATTGACAATTACCTGTGATTCCGAAGGCACTCCGATCGAATCAGCGACATAAAACGATTCCGAATACATGGACGAACCAACTGCGCCTAAAGTTGCAATCAACGTCCCGCTCGGGAACGAATCTCCGTTTGGATTGCTTACAGTATAAACACCGTTTCCGCTGCTTCCGGTTATTTTATACCATACCGGCAAACCCATAAAACGCACATACCCCCAGCCCTTACCAGCGCCGGTTTCTCCTGCAATTGTCAAGGTTGATCCGGAGAGTGATGCTGTTTGATAAACCTTGCCAGTATCAAACGAATATGTGTCAGAATTATTAAAGCCCCAATCGTAATAATAGACACCACCGTTTACTCTATTCCAGTCGTACAATGGAATTTCTTCGGCGGTCTCAGGAACTACGGCGCATTTGTTTTTCACAAATTGAAACCGATAGTTCACAAACATATTCTCGTCAGTCAAGCGATTGGCAATAGTCCATGAGAGTCCGTTGTGTGACTTGTAAATTGCTCCTGAAGAATAGATCAAATAAACCACATCATTTACAACGACAAACTGCGGGTTGTTCGGATTGTAAACCCCTCCTTGCCCTCCGTTGTAATGAGATGCCATGATGTTCTTTTCGCCAAACTCTGCACCAAGATCAATTGAGAGCTCGAATTCATTACCCGATACCGAAGAAAAAACCTGCGGCCCGTTTGCAAATATTGTTCGGCCATAAAAAAGTATCGAGTCAGCACAGGCCCAGAGTCCGCCATTGAAATTACTGCCAAACGGAATCCCGTTCGGAAACAATGTCGTCGCCATTGCAACAACAGAAAAATTATGCGTCAAATCTTCAACAACCATGTACGGATTACCGGCAAGGATAATCGGCATTGCGGATGTTATTCCGGTCATATCATGGGTGAATTGAAGAACAAATCCGGCTCCGCTATTTTTGTAAGTCTTGAGTGTCGATGCAGTGCGAACGGTCGTCCATAAATCTGCACCATTGACAAAGTGATAGCACTCTGCAATCGCAGTTGTTCCGAACACATTTGTAACTTGAGTCCAGTTTATCCCGTCGGATGATTCCCAACCGTGCGGAGAGTCAACATATCCCGATGTCTTGCCTCCGTACACACGGAATTTTCCGTTCCAATAAACCATTCGTGCATTGTAGCGATTCGATAGAAATCCGGAAGTGATGCCGGAAAGTTCCCCCTTCCCGACACCATTCACAGATACCCAATTCAGAATAGGATTTTGCGCATTGACCGTGCTATTGTAGTAACACATTCCGAAGCCATTTGAGGCCGCAAGAAGCCCCCGCATACGCTGACCAGGGCGACCACCATCATACGCGGTAGAAATCATTCGCAAGCCAATTGCCGAGGGAGTCCCAAGTGTCGCTGGCTCCCAGATAATATCTGACAACGAAAGACTTCCCCACTGCGACGAGTCTCTTTCAATGTAAATGATCTGTGGAGGAATTCTTGTATCGTTACAGGTGAAATAAACCCTGTCTTCGATCTGCTGCATACAGAAACGAGTGTCTGGAGTAATCGATACATAACCGAAATAAAAAACGACTCCCAATTCGCTTGTTGTCGGCAGAATCATCCTTGCACAAACCTGAAACTGTGCAGAAGTGCGTCGAATGTAAAACAGAACCTTGCCGGTTCCGATCTTGTAAAAACAATGTGCCGGATCGACAACAAAATCAGCCAACGACATATCAGGATTAATCACAAAATCCGCATGTGCGCGAGTACCAGACTGAATGCCTGGAATCACATTCGCCATCACTGCGGCCTCTCCGGATTTCAACCGGTAACTCGGAACACAATCGTTCATTCCGAGTGCGAATCCCTCGACATTCCCCGGAATGGTCAGATCGGTAGAAGCAGCCACAGCGCCCCCTTAAAAACGATATGCCAAACGTATTTCAGGCCGGATTCCCTTCACGACTTCCTGAAGGTCTGAATTGACAGGAGCGGAAAGAGAAAGACTTGTACGCAAAAACATCAGGTCACGATCGACAAACAATCCGGCGCGATTTGGAAATGGAGAATACAAAGCACCGAGCGCCCATTTTCTGATCACCGGCCCGCTTGCTCCTTCTATCGGAACGTCCAGACCTGCATAGACAAATCCATCAGACGACGAAGCTATAACTCGCTCACCATTCTTCCCTTTTGTCAATGCGAGATTCACACGCACGTCCGGACAATGCACATCAGGGCATGGAACACTTAGCGTCTCGCCTCGATCGGTCACCACCGTTGCAGTATCATGAACAGGAACCGTGTCGCGTACTGTCAAGCTAACGTATCGAACGACGACATCACCCTTCGCAGGACGCAGTCGCGCACTGTCAAGCGATGCCTTCACGTCGGCATAAGCCTTCTGGATGCGCTCAAGTTCAAGCACGCCGTCCGCCATGCGTTTGGCTGTCTGATATGTCGAATCGGGATTCTTTGGTACTTCCTGTTTGTCAATAAACCATTCTGTCGCCATCCCGCCACCGAAAAGCAGCAAAGCACCGATGATGAACAAGAAAAATTTGTTCATGACGCTTCAGCTTTGAACATTTTTTCAAGCACCGTCTTGAGCGTGTTCCAAACCGTCCCGTGGATAGATCTTTCCGCAAATGCAAAGATCACCGCGACCAGAACTGCGACAATGAAAACGATCTGTACCACCGGAGACGCGCCCGCAAGCCAAGTGAAAAGAGCCTTGATCGTCGCTATGATTATGTTCGTGATTATCGCTAAGATTTTGTCTGTCATCTTCATCCTCCAAATAGGGGAAATCCGCATCGAATTCCGGTGAGATCG
>CAIOZP010000442.1 GCA_903862805.1 uncultured Fibrobacterota bacterium | reverse complement strand
CGACCAGCGCACCGTTCACGAAGATCCGGTAGGCATTGCTCTGATCCGGCAGAAGAAAACCGAGTTCCGATTTTGTCAACCAGTGCGGAAGGAAAACACGCAGATGAAATGTCGCATAGCCGTGGCTTCCTGCATGGCATCCATCGCGGCAGACAAAATCCTCCCAGGTTGACGGCAAACGCAGCAGCCCGTCGGGCTTGACGGCTTCAATTTCCTTAGGAGAAACAAAGCGTTTCCACCAGCACTCCCACTCACCGTCAAGCCCCATTGCCTTGTCAGGAAGAATTTTTGATGCGGAAAAATCCATCACGCCACTCACGGCGCGAGTCGGCGTTACTGCCCATAGGTCAACTGTCAGAAAGGAAATGCAGAGGAGGGAGGCTGCAAATCTGATTTTCCGGATACAATTCATTTTAGGCAACCTCGTCCTTGCTGTGAATAATATATCACCCAGAATTTCTCTGACAACTGTATTCACAAATCCGTAAGCACAGGAGGACGGTATCTTGCCGACAAATCCTTAAACTACTGGGTCAGGATTTATTTTCGGGCCGGTTTTTCGCGGCTCACGGTGAATACATCGGAATCGTGAATTTCTCCAAAGACTTACCGGAAGGTTTCATGGAAACAGCTGTCAGTATTTCGAATATCAAAAAATCGTACGATGATTTTATTGCCGTTCACGATATGAGCTTTTCGATAAATAAGGCTGAATGTTTTGGACTGCTCGGCCCGAACGGTGCCGGTAAAACCACCATGATGAAGATGCTTTACGGCCGGATCGCAAGCGACACCGGATCGATTCGCGTCTTCGGTCTCGACCCGTGGCACGATGGCCTTTCGGTACGCAATCTTACAGGAGTTGTTCCTCAGGATGACAATCTCGACACCGATCTCGATGTCTCTGACAACCTGCGACTATACGCAGGGTTTTATGGCATTCGCGGAAAATCCGCGAGCAAACGGATAGATGAGTTGCTCGGATTCATGGAGCTTGGCGAAAAAAGAAAAGGGAAGATCCGCGAATTATCCGGCGGCATGAAACGGCGCTTGGTCATCGCCCGCGCACTTCTGAATTCGCCGAAATTCCTCATCCTCGATGAACCGACCACCGGACTCGATCCGCAGGTCAGACATTTAATTTGGGATAAGCTCCGGTCACTGCGCGATGAAGGCATGACGATCCTGCTCACGACACATTATATGGAAGAGGCTTCGCAGATCTGCGACCGTGTAATCATCATGGATAAAGGCCGCGCGATGATAGAAGGCAATCCGGCGAAACTTGTCTCGGAAAACATCGAACGCTTCGTTCTCGAAACGCAATGCAACGAAGCCGCAGAACGAATCACTGCGCAGCCCGATGCCGCACCGCTTCGCCGTGATGACAGCCGCAACCCGCCATTGTTCTACGGCAACGACATTTCCCTCATGTCAAAAATGTCGGAGATAGTCGGGCGAACCGGTTCGATCCTTCGCCAGTCAAACCTCGAAGATCTTTTCCTCAAGACCACAGGAAGGACGCTCAATGAGCACCAGTAAAAACCATCCTTCGCTTTTCAACCGCCTTTACAGTGTCTGGTACCGGCATGTAAAGGTTTATAT
Organism: uncultured Fibrobacterota bacterium; assembly: GCA_903862805.1. Taxonomy (GTDB): domain Bacteria; phylum Fibrobacterota; class Chitinivibrionia; order Chitinivibrionales; family CAIOZP01; genus CAIOZP01. The sequence continues at coordinate 336 of CAIOZP010000442.1, read as the reverse complement.
GAAGAACATCTGGAGCAACGCATTCCCGCCGTTTCTCGAACCTCTGATCTTTCTCGCAGGCGTCGGGCTTGGACTTGGCAAATACATTTCCACGATGGATCACCTGCCGTATCTTGTCTTCCTCGCCACCGGTCTGCTTATGACCGCGCCGATGTTCACGGCGAGTTTCGAGTGCACATACGGCACCTTCATCCGCCTCGTTTACGACAAGGTTTACGATGGAATGCTCGCCGCGCCGATCTCTGTGCGCAGTCTGTTCGCCGGTGAAATTCTATTTGCCGCAACGAAGGGATTCTTCCTCTGCCTCGCGGTGATGATCGTGATGGCGGTCTTCGG
>CAIOZP010000441.1 GCA_903862805.1 uncultured Fibrobacterota bacterium | reverse complement strand
CTTCAAAGACTTCCAAAGTACAGACTCCGACAAACTTCGACAGATGCTCCTTGACAAGTGCTACAAAGCGATCGTCACTTTTCATCCAGCGTAGCGAACGATGGTCGCGGCCTGCATGAATGCCATGCAAATGAACCACTCTGGTTCGCGGCATAAGAATCGACAGGGAATGATCGAGCCGGCACTTTTTCATAACAAGATGGCCGATGTCGGTGCAGAGCGAGCATCCTGTTTTGTCTGAAATCTCCAGATTGAATTCCCAAGGATATGAAAGGTTTTCGATGCAAAGCCGTTTCGGATCAATTCCTGTTTTGTCAACAATCGACAAAAGCGATTCGGTTGATCGTTTGACAAAAATATTCTGCCTTCTGATGGTTTCGAAATCTTTGTGACCGGCAAGATGGATCACGTATGAATGCGGTGCAATTGGGTCAAACAATTCTGTTATGCGACAAGCATGTTCGACAAATTCCGTTCTGTCAGCTTTGTCTGCTGCGGCTGCGGTAATGTCAAAAGGCAGGTGAATCGTAAAACTCATTTGATTGACAGATGCTATTTCTCCTATGCGCTTGACATCTGCGACTGTCGGCATGTTAGAAATCTTTTCCGACTCGAACAGAACGATTTCCATATCGTCAATTTTTCCGGCCATGAATTCGACATTGGGAACAATGTCGGCCGGTATCACATACGACGTGCATCCGAGACGGAATGGATATTTATTCGCATTTGTCAACGGTCGTATTTCCTTGCCAAAAGCAGAAGGAAGAACGGCCCGCCCAAAAGCGAAGTGATCACTCCGGTCGGAATCTCGGCAGGCGCCGCGACAGTGCGTGCCACAATGTCGCAGATGACAAGCAGCGCCCCACCGGCAATCATCGCAGATGGAATGAGTTTTCGGTGCGAATGACCGAACACCGCACGGCACGCGTGTGGAACCATCAGCCCGACAAATCCGATCGGGCCGCAGGTCGCAACAACTCCGCCAACAGTCAGGGTAATTGCAAGTGAAAGAACAAGGCGCATCCTCGAAACCTTGACACCATGCGAACGGGCAATGTCATCACCAAGAAGCAACTGGTCTAACACAGGCGAAAGTGCAAGTACCGTCAGGGTTGCGGCCAGCCCGATTGCGATCATCACGGGAAGCCCGCTCCAGCCGCAGGTTTCGATGCCGCCCATAAGCCATCTGACAATTCGAAAAGAGTCGTGGAGCGAAGAAAAATTCTGCATGAACATCATCATGCTCGAAAACAAAAAGCTTGTTGCGATACCGGCCAGAAGCAACGAAAGCGGCGAAGGATCACGACGGATTCCGGCGAGCCCGAACACAATTGCCATTGATAAAAGGGAACCGATCATAGCGCCCAACGGAACAAATGCCGATGCTCCGAAGAGGATCGTGACAGCTGCGCCACACGAAGCTCCGCTTGCAGTCCCGAGTGTGAATGGATCGGCCAGATCGTTGCGGAACAGTGCCTGAAATACCAGTCCGCAAAGTGCCAGTAACCCACCAGCAGCAAATGCTGTGACTGTTCGCGGGAAACGTATATCAAAAAGAATTGATCGCGCTGTATCCGAAAGTGGCGCCAAGGGATTCATGGCAACCGCGCCGAAAAACGGTGAAGCACAAATAGCAGCAAGTGCCACCAGAACGAGAATGATCCACGGCAGTGTTTTCATCGAGCCGTCTCCGGAATGAAAAGTTTTCTGCCCTGCGCGGTTTCAACCTGACAGAATGCAATGTCATAAAGTTCTTCGAGCACCTTTTCTGAAAGCTGCACAGTTTCTCCTGTAAACATCGTTGATCCGGATTTAAGCGCCAGAACATGAGTGCAGGTTGACATCACAGCATTGACATCGTGGTGAACGGTCACATAAGCCGTGCCCTTTTCTGCATGAACCCGATCGAGTGCGACTCTTATTCCTGCCGCGTGTGCCGGATCGAGAAACGATTCCG
>CAIOZP010000440.1 GCA_903862805.1 uncultured Fibrobacterota bacterium | reverse complement strand
TTCCACCGTAAAGCGCATTGAACAGATATTCTTTGAGGTGGCCTTTTGAAATCATCCGAAAGACTGCCGCGACAAACATTGGCAATGAAATCATGCATGCGAAAGCAAACATCCACGCCCCGACCGAATGCAAAGCAAACGTGAGAAACGAGTCCCGCTTTGTGAGAGTGCCATCGAAATCGAATGCGACAATTCTTTGCATAGATTATCCGGACTGCGAACTGCGGTGCTGTCAGAAAAAGACTTTGAAGAATCGCAGTATGCCCTGCTTCCATGGAACGCGATGCGAAATCCCCGAGGCTCCGGCGAAGGAATCAAGGTTATCGACATACCAGCGGTAGTTGCGAAGCAGTGCTTCCTTGTTGGAATATTTTGGCTTGTAGCCAAGATTTTTTTCCGCCTTTTCGATTGACACAAAGGAATCTTCCGACGCGGTTTCGTAAACCCATTTGTAAAGCGGAGAAAATTTGAGCAGCTCCAGAAAACGTAATGTCCAGACAAGCGGTGCCGCCGGAAAACCGCTGATCTTCTTGCCGAATCCGGCGAAGTCTAAAACTGCCTGATAGTCTTCTTTCATGGTCGTGAATTCTTTGGCACCAATGTTGAAAACATCATCGACGATTGCGGCATCGAGAGTGAGAGTGAGCCAGATTGCATCGCAAAGATCTTCAACATCCAGAAACTGGTAGCGGTTCTTTCCGGAGCCAATCATCGGGAATCCGTGACCATCTTTTGCCCAATCGTAGAACAGCGCGAATACGCCGAGACGCTCAGGGCCAATGAAGGATTTCGGGCGAACGATCGGAACACACATGCCTGATCCGCGAGCATTTTCGCACTCCTTTTCGGCGAGAATTTTCGCCTCGCCATAAGGGCCGACACCGCAAAGCTTGTCGGTTTCGAGTAGTGGGTGATGATCTGGAATTCCATAAACAGCCGTTGATGAAACATGCACGAATCGTTCGACTTTATTTTGCTTTGCAACGTCAAGAAGAAGTTTTGTGCCTTCGACATCGGTGGTCATGATTTCTTCGCGTGTGTAAAGCGGAAGCGCAGCGGCGGTGTGGATCACCCAGTTGACACCCTGCATTGCCTTCTCGACATCGGCACGGATTCTAATGTCTCCCTTGACAAATGCGACTGTTCCTTTTTCGGGATAGTTAAAGTCGCAGATGTCGATTACCACGATGTCGTTAACGCCCATCTTGCGAAGATTACGAACAAGATTGATGCCGAGAAATCCGGATCCGCCAGTGATTAAAACGCGCTTACTCATTTATTTTCTCCTGTTGTTTTATTGACAAACACGAATTTTTTATCAAGGTTGTATTTTACAAAATATCCAATTGCCAAACCGATGCCGCCGCCGACAAATGTCATCGTGGTAGTTTTGAAAATGTGTGCAAAGCTCCATTCCATTCCCCAGAAAATCACCGTCGTAGAAACGCCCATGAGCGAATAGAGAAGGAACTTGGAAAGATTCTCGGCGTGAGTTTTTGTCTCATGCAAAAAGATCCATTTCTTATCGAGGAAATATTTTACGACAAGCCCGATACCTGTTCCAGCAGCTATCGCAGTCCACAACCGTATCTCGGAATTGAACTGGCTCAGCAATGAAATTGTATTTATCAGGCATGATATAAAACGATCGTGAATTAAAAAGAACAGTGCTTGCATCAATAGATTTGCTGAAATGGAAATGGCTGCGAAGAACGCATAAAGAAGAG
>CAIOZP010000439.1 GCA_903862805.1 uncultured Fibrobacterota bacterium | reverse complement strand
TGGATGTTCTCTGGTGTGTCGAGAAATACATCTTTCAGTTGTTTCTTTTGTCTGCCTTTTGCGTTGCTCACCCAACACTCCTTGTCATCGTCCGCTACACTGGTCATTTCGCCTCTATTGAAATCCTTGGTGAACGTCCAGCGTTCGAACCAGAAGACCTTAACCCTCTTGAAAGCCTGTTTTACCTGCTTGTCGATGTAGTCCTTGACGGCTTTCAGGCTCTTATTCTTATAACCGGAATAGCCCTCGATCCTGATATTCCATTCCTCATTCCATTCTTCGTAGTCAATCGTGTGGTCCCTATACTCAAGGGTAAATAATGGTTCAGACATTGTTCTCCTCCTTGTTGTAGTGCGTTTCCACAAACCTTGCCGCGTATCATTATCGAATACCCGTATCCTACGGGCAAAAGTAAAGGGTGAGCGAAAATGCCCACCCCTGTGCTATTTCTGTCAGGGGGCTGTTGCATCCGTGACGACCCCTAACGTGCACCGCTTGTCCTTACCCACAGGCGTCTCCACGGTCCCACCCTCAATCAGGCATGTCAAAGAATCCTCAATGTGGTTAAGCAACCAGTACACCCCTTCCGCCTCAAGTTCGTTGAGAATCACCCCGCTCGACTCCCTCTTGCACAGTGCCTTTACCAACGCAATACCCGCTCGATCCTTCCGCAAAGTCTCTATCCCATCTGCAGTAAACATGCGCTTACCCCCTTGCATTTATTTTAACCCCAAAACTCTTTTTTGCATAAGGTGTACCACGCGGTCACGTACTGTTATCGGTTCCCCGTAGCAAGAACTTAAGAAAAAGCCGCTCACGCGGATTTCCTTTTGTATTGGATCACGTCGTATTCTCCTACGCGCACCGTGGACACGTATTCGCAATCCTCAGTCTTACCCGATTTATCCAGGTCGGGGAAGAAACAACTAATGGGCATGTTCACGAACTCGGCGATAAGCTGTAAGCCTTCGGCATCCACCGACGATTTCCCGAGGATAATATCGGAAAGGCTGCTCTGCGCCCATCGGATGCCCTTCGCCACCTCGGAGGGGTTATAACCCTTGTCGTGAATGATGTGTCCGATGCGTTCCCCTATTTTCTTTCTGATTTCCCGCTGCCTCTTCTTTGTTTTCTCATCCATCGACGTTTCCCCCCTTTTGTATCGGTGGTCCTAAACACTATTCTAGCAGATATTTTCTGCATGTCAAGGATTATTTCGTTATCTGTTCGCGAACCCGTATGCAATTACTGTGCCTTTGTGAACTAAAAATAATTCACTTTTCACTTGCAATTCAGCTACGAATATCCGATACTATATCGGAGGTATGATACGATGACCCTAACCCAAAAGGAAATTGCTAGACAGTTTGATGTATCGCCCGGGCACTTCAACGCCGTTCTGAAAGGCAGGGCGCACACATGCAACGTTGACCTTGCGGTATATTTTTCCAAGCTCCTGGGCAAGCCAGCCATAGAGTTTATAGGACCGAGTAGGCGAAGGATGTACGAGTTGAAGTATCCCCGCCTCGGCAAGGCCGTATAGGAGAGCATGATCTTTGAGTGTGGCAAATGCCAGTCCCAGCGAGTTACAACGACTATTGGCAAGGCCCGGTTTTCCGATGAAGAGATTGAGACATATCATTGCGAGGTGTGTGGCAACGTCGAAATTGACGGCGTTAAATGCAGATGGCCGTTCAAGATCATTGATGGTGATCCCTTGAATACTCTACCGAAAGACAAAGACGAAAAGGTTAAAGACCTTATCAGAGAGGGCAAGAGCATCAGAACTATTATGGAGGAAGCCGACGTTGCTAAAGGGACTGTCGAAACGCGAATCAAAAAACTGGTTTCCGAAGAAGGGATCATGAGACCGGATGAAAAGGGCTACCACACACAGAAAACACACGGAGGGCAATTTAAGAAGAAGGAGAACCGACATAATGAGAATGCTATAAAAGGCAAAGACCCTGCTTTCGAACCCTACAATAAGGCCGACTTTGAGGACGAGAAGACGCCCGTTGTACCGGAAGCGACGAGTGTCCCGCTTATGCCAGCCGGTACGACGGCCCTTCTCGTAAAAGACAACCCGCCTGATTCTATTACTGTTCATCTTCCGTTTCCGTCGGGCAGAGCCATAAAGGATACCGAGTATTATCACATTTACCAGTATGACGACGAACCACACGGCCGCGAGGTTTCCTTTCTTGTGTCCATAGAAAATGACGGGTCAAGGCTACTTGACGGCGATGCGATAGAACACGATGAAACCGGAGTGCTTGAACACGAAACCGCTTACGAATACTGGATGTTCCTCGGAGAAGTCGCCCAAGAGATAAAGAGGCTGTGCAATAAGTGATTGACTCTCCCCATAATCCCCTTCATAATGGAAGAAAACCAGAGGGGGGATTTATGGACGAACTTCAGTATGGCAGCGTCCTTTGCGTCAAGTGCAGCCATTCCCGCCGATCCGCCGTCTGTCCACGCTGCGGCTATACTTCCTGCTGGGTGCGCCTACGCTGGCACGGTACGGCAATCTCTATCTGGCACAGTGCTGACGGTAAGCCCTTAACCTATAAGGATGCTGGCACGATACTGGTCAAGCTGAATGATGAGATCGAGAAGAATGAGTTTGACCCGGCCAGATATTCAAAGAAGGTCAAGAATGAGAAATCGGTAGATGCCCTGTGGGACCAGTTCGTCACGCAGAAAGAAAAGGTGTGGAGTCCCGGCACGGCCAGCAACGCACGGTCGATAAGGAAGGCTATTGAACCTCTGGCCGACCTGGTTGACCTTGCTACCTTCTCTGCCCAATACTGTCCGTGATCAAACATTTTCTCCTCTCCTTTGCGGGTTGACCGCTTTTCACTTCTCCTCAGAAGTGTGATACCCAAAGCAATGAACTGCGTAACAGATGATTATTATGGAGTCGAGCCACATGGCGAAGTAAGCGAGAAAGTCCAAGATCATGGCTTCCTCTTCGGGAACTGCCATCTCCAATCTACCCAAGCCCCAAATATCAGCTCTGCCACGATAAAAGCGGTGATAAGTAAGATCAAGCCTGCCAAGTTCATGTTTGCCTCCTCGTTTTCAGTACGATTTCAGTGTAGCCATATTTCCTTCTCTCTACTTGTCTCTTTTTTGGTTTTTCCAACCCTCGTAGGTATTCACGGTCAGCATGGCATTTCTTGTGCCGCATTGATTTGCTGGCATTAACATAGGAAAGGTTCTCAGGGTCGTCCCATTCATGACAGATAGTGCACGTGCGTTTATGGGCGTCTCCAGTGGCCAAGTAGGCCCGCTCTCTCGCATGTATGAGTCTATGATAAGCCTCGTTCTCACAAATTACTAACTGCTCTTCGTCGTGATGATGGACCGAAACGTCTTCAGGGAGGGGTTTACCAAGAGCATTTACGGCTCTTAACCTATACTCTCTTATTTCTCCCCTTGGCGTAGAGTTCGGATGCTTGCCTATCTTAATTTTTTTATCCCGTAGATATTCAGATATATTCATGCCGCTTTCCTTATCCATATGATTCTTATTGCCTCGCGGATAAGATCGGTGACGGTCCTTTCCTCTTTTTTGGATATTGTTTTAAGCTTCGCATGCGTCTTATCGTCTAGTCTTAGTAGGAGAGGCTTCACTGTTACATCCTCCTGTATATCTTATTTATATCTTATTATCGTCCATCACACAGAAGATGTCAAGCATTTAGTGGAAGTTTATTTACGGAAATTTCCGACAACCGAAATAATTAAATACAAACCGCTTGACAAGTCAGCGGATCGAGATTAAACTTGTTGTGGGATGATTGGAAGAACTAAAATTGATATTGGCTTTTCAGCGGGATTGAAAACTCTTTCAATCATCCCAACCGCTGAAAGTATAAGGGGTCAACGGCTTATGCCTGTTGGCCCTTTCTTTTTGGCGGTAGGGCCTGTCTTAATCGCCTTCCACTACGCCCGCCCGCAAGGGTCGATGAAGAACGCAATCAACAAATCCAACGGGGATCACGGCAGCTCTCTCAACCGACACTCGGTCTCTCTCTGCCCCCCGGCCTGCTCCATACGCTGCAAATAGTGGCGTAATAGGCCGGACCCCTTGGCTGCTTCTTTTGTAGGAGCAGGACAAAAGAGAGGGGTTTGCACAGAGACAGAGATGCACCATAAAATAAAAGGAGGAAC
>CAIOZP010000438.1 GCA_903862805.1 uncultured Fibrobacterota bacterium | reverse complement strand
GTCAAGGTAGTCGCGAATGGCAACAATCGCATCCTCGGTTTTTGTCTGATCTTTCTGGTACTTTGGAGAAGCGGCATAGTTGCAATACAAAACCCGAAATGAGGCTTCGTCGGCAAAGGGAGATTTCGGGTAGCTGACTGCGAGATCGCGGAAGTCAAATGCTGCTTCGGTTTCCAGATGCGTTTTGATTTTGCTCATTCCACCGTAGTAGAGAACCGTGTCGAGTCCGGTGTATCCTCCGCAATTTGCGCGGATGTCGTCGAAAAGCTGGGTGGCCGAGGAATAGAAGCCGCGCTTGTACATGCGCAGTGCTTTGGCAGTTTTCTTGGCGCAGTCGAATTTGCCTCTGTGCTTGAACGATCTTCCACTATGGACATATTTCGATCCAGTGGAGCTTTCGTGGCGCGGATTGTCAAAGTCGCCGGGACCATCTGTTGGCTGCGCCGATGCCGATGTAAACAGTCCGAATATCAGTGCTGCTGCGGGAAGAAGAAATTTTCTCATTGACTCGAGTTCTGTTCTGAAAAGTTTTTGCTACAAGCAGAAAATATATCCGGCTTGCTCTGTATGAATATTGGTGGCAGGCAACAAAAAAGTCCCGACTCTTTTCAGCGCCGGGACAGATTGCCAAATGGTGCGCTTTTCAGCGACCGGTCTTGCTCATCGTCTTGAGGCACTTCATACAGACCTTCACGCGGCGGAAAGTTCCGTCGACGATAGCCTTGATGGTGCGAAGGTTCGGTGCGAAGATTCGCTTGTTCACGTTGTGGGCATGTGAAACGGTACAGCCCGAAACTGGATGCTTCCCACAGATTTCACAGGTTCTGGACATTTTATTCCTCCGAAATTGGTCGTATCGTATTTTCTACGGTCGCCCAATATAATAAAGTCGCAGTCGCGATCGCAAGGGCTCGATGCAAAAACAGTAAAAAGGACAGATGATGATAGAAGGACTGAGGCCGATCTACAACAAAACACTTCTGCCGCTTGGAAGATTTCTCGGAAACGCAGGCATCTCGCCGAACGTTATCACCACTGTCGGTATTCTTTCTTTCTGCGTCGGTGGAGTTTTAATTGCCTTTGGATTCTGGAAGACGGCGGTAATGCTTCTGATTCTCGGCTCGATGATGGACGGACTTGATGGCGTGGTGGCTCGGGCCTTCGATATGCAAAGCATCTTCGGCGAGATCTTCGATTCGGTTGGTGATCGCATTACCGAAATCTCATGGATCGCTGGCCTGCTCTATTGGTTTCTCCATTGCGGCCGGCCCGAAAATCTTGCGGTGGAACTTTGCTTCGCCGCGATCACCGGATCCATCATGGTCAGTTACGTCCGCGCCCGTGCAGAAGGCGCCGGTCTGAAATGTTCCGGCGGAATGATGCAGCGACCTGAACGCCTGATCGTGCTTGGAGTCGGCACGTTCTTCGGTCCGTTCACAATCCTGTGCGGACTTGCCATTCTATCAATAACCGCATGGTACACCACTTTCGAGCGGCTCGTCAGAATTTTCATGGAGACGAAGGTGAAGTAAGTTCGCAAGACATCAACGCAACGTGTATTTTCCGGCAATGAAAAATCATATCGACATAATCAGAAAACCGTTTCGTTTCGTGGAGAACCTGACCTCTTCGCTTTTGCTCGCATCAATCGCCCTGTTGCCGGTCATTGAGGTCGTCACAAGGTTTTTGGGCCGACCCGGCATCAAAGGATCATCCGATTATCTTCAGCATCTCGTGCTTTGGCTCACCTTTGCCGGTGGCGTTTTAGCAAGCCGCGAAAACGGACATATTTCGCTTTCAATCGCAACGGATATTCTCAAGGGCCGCCGCCTTAAAGTGGTAAGGGCTTTTGCCGCGTTTGTCGCATCCGCAGTCACAACGGCCTACGGATTTGCATCGTGGGACCTGATGCAGAACGGTTTCGCTCCCGATGCCACCGTTGGGATTTTCCCGCTCAAATATGTGTTGGCGATCATGCCTGTTGGTTTCGCGATTCTGACAATCCGCCTTGTCATGCATGTCGATGGAAAATGGTTTCTTAAACTTGCGGCAGCGCTTGGGCCGGTCGCCGCTTTTCTCATCACAAAAATCCCGCTGATGTTTCTGCCACATCTGATATGGCCGATCTCGATTCTGCTTATTGCAGCATCGGTTGCAGGTGCGCCGGTCTTTTCGGTGCTCGGCGGATTCGCGGCCATTCTGTTTTACTCATCGAGCGGTGAAACCACGGTGCTTGCCAACGAGGCATACACCCTGATTTCCAATCCGATCATTCCCACAATCCCGCTTTTTTCGCTTGCCGGATTCATCCTTTCGGAGAGCAAGGCTGGTGAGCGTCTGATGCGTTTCTTCAACGCCGCATTCGGCTGGATGCCCGGTGGTGCCGCCATCATGGCCACGCTGATCTGCGCGTTTCTCACAACATTTACCGGTGCGTCGGGTGTAACAATCATGGCACTTGGCGGCCTGCTGTCGTTCGTTCTTATGAAAAGCGGTTACCCGAAAAATTTCACCTACGGTTTGCTAACTGCATCGGGAAGCATCGGCCTTCTCTTTCCACCAAGTCTTCCGGTGATCCTCTACGGCGTTGTCGCGCATGTCAACATCAAGCACCTGTTTGTTGGCGGCGTGCTTCCGGGTCTGCTGATGGTGGCAACATTGGCGGTCTATTCGATATTCATCGCCGGTCGCAGCAAAGTCGAACGGATCGATTTCAAATTGTCGGAAGTCTGGACGTCCCTCATAGGCGCCTTCTGGGAAATCCTGACTCCGCTGATCGTCTTGGTCGTTTACTTCGGAGGATACGCCACTATCGTCGAAACCGGTGCGATAACCGCCGTCTATACTTTTTTGGTGCAGGTTTTCGTCAGGCGCGACATAAAAATCAAAGATGTGCCGAAGGTCTTCATCAAATGTGTTCCGCCGATAAGCGGCGTGCTGATGATTCTTGTTGCCGCGATGGGACTTTCCTACTACATTGTCGATGCCGAAATCCCGATGCAGCTCGCGTCATGGGTGACAACGTCGATTCATTCGAAATACCTCTTCCTGCTTCTGCTGAATCTGGCACTCATTGTCGCCGGATGTTTCCTTGAGATTTTCTCGTCGATCATTGTGCTGGTTCCGATCATCATTCCATTGGCGACGGCCTTTGGCATTAATCCTGTTCATCTCGGTATAATCTTCCTCGCGAACATGGAACTCGGATACCTTATGCCGCCGGTCGGGCTGAACCTTTTCCTGTCGTCGTACCGATTCGAACAACCGCTCGGCAAAATGACCGCCAATACCTACCCGTTCATGATTGCGCTCTTCGTCGCGGTGCTGCTTATCACTTATGTCCCGATAATTACTACCGGCCTGCTGAGGTTTGTAGGATAAAACATTCTCGGTGTGGATGCTTTGTTTCCCGAAGATCAAG
>CAIOZP010000437.1 GCA_903862805.1 uncultured Fibrobacterota bacterium | reverse complement strand
AGTGACTGGAGTTCAGACGTGTGCTCTTCCGATCTCGCCATGATCGGAACTGTAAGCGAGACATCCATTCGCGTTGACTTAGAAACCGGCAGCATTCCGGTAACAGTTATCGGCACATTGATCCAATAGTAATCTTCAGATGCCGAACCGCTTGCATCCTTTGGATCGCTGATCTGACGCGACCAGATGTTTCCTTCAATGCCCGCAAAGAAAAGCAGTCCCCAATCGGTGTTGCGGAATCCGAAGCCCGGAGACCATCCGCCACGAAGGAAAATATTGCTGACATTGTGCAACGTTACCGGATCATATTCGATGTAGTTCTTGCCGTTGACAGTGGTTGGATATCCCTGAGTTGATCCGTCGTAGACATTTCCTACACCATAGAGGAATTGAATCCCTCCGTTGCAGTAGATCGGCGACTCTCCGAACTTGCGGAAGTAATCAAAAGTGATCCCAGGCAATACCCCGTGAACGGTGCTTTTGGGTTTTCCCCTCACTCCGACGATCGTCGAATCCTGTGACTGTGCGTCGCGAAGCTCGCTGTTGACATCAAAGAGTTCAGCGTAGTTTAACGCACCAAGCGTGAAGCTCACCGAAATCTCCCGCTTGTTCTTCATTATATGAAATACCTTGCGGTCAGAAGATTCCTTTTTGCTTGAATCAGCATTCTCGCCATCGGAATGGGAGCTGGCCGTATTGTACTGCGTACATTGGGTATTGCGTTCCTTGAAATAATCGTATTCGTGGTCGGTCATGTTGTTGAGTCCCTTTGCCTTGAGTGCAAGGTAAATGCTGTCGAGGCAGGGATTGTCGGAATCGGCGAACATGGGCAAAGCAAAAAACAGCGCGGCCAAAACGGCAGGAATGAATCGACGAGCCACAGAAGATCCTTTGATTGTGTTAATTGAAACGACTTCCATAAAATATATGGCGGGCAGGCCTCGGCATTCCGGTGTATTTACCGACCCGCACTTCCTGATGTATATTGGCATCGCTGAAATTTTTCATTATTGGAGGAGCCACGAGAATGGCCTCAAAACTTGCAAGCAAGTTCAATGTTCCGGAGCATCTTAGCCGGATACTTTCCGAGACGGAAATTCTGGTGCCGGAGAGCCGCAAGCATCTTTACGAGATGGTTTGGAACGGTTCCAAAGAAGACGTGATCGATATCGGATACGATGTCCCCGGCAAAGGGCACGTAATCGAAGCGAATGTCACACGCTGCAAAAACGGTGCGGTTGTCAATTACACCGACATCTATATGCGTCGCCGTGATCCTGATTGCATGGTCGTTGCCGACGAAGCCGACACCGACAAGACCCGCTACACCGAACGTTTCGGCGGCGATTTTGAACCGCTTCGTCAAGACACATTCAACTGGCTCATTGCCCAGAAGAAGTTGATCGTCGTTCCATTTTATGCAGGCGGAAAAGATCTCGGTTATCCGGCGCTTCTTGTTTCTCCTGCGAATGCTGGCTTCTTTGCAAACGGACTCGCCGATCTTCAGGGCTTTGTTCCGGCTATCGAAATTCCCGACGGTTTCACGCCGAAAGCTATCATCTACCTTGCGCCGCCTTTCCGGCATACGCATTTTGAAGGCAAGCAGATCGTCGTGCACAACCGCACCAGCGAGATGCACGAACTTTTCTCGTACAACCTCTATCCGGGCCCGTCGGCAAAGAAGGGCGTCTATGGCGTGCTTCTCACAATCGGCGAGCAGGAAGGTTGGATCACTCTGCACGGCTCATCCGTCCGCGTGATCACTCCCTACGAAAACGAATTCACGATCATGCATGAAGGTGCTTCGGGTTCCGGCAAGTCGGAGATGCTTGAAAACATTCACCGCGAAGGCGACGGCCGCGTGCTCATTTCCGAGAACCTGCTAACGCACGAGAAGTTCCTTATTGAAATGGGCGACACCTGCGATCTTCGTCCGATTACCGACGACATGGCACTTTGTCATCCCAAGCTTCAGAACGACAGCAAAAAACTTGTTGTGATTGATGCCGAAGCCGGTTGGTTCCTCCGTGTTGATCACCTCAAGAGCTACGGCACCGAGCCGAGCCTTGAAAAGCAGACGATTCATCCGAAGGAACCGCTTGTGTTCCTCAATATCCAGGCGCAGCCTAACGCGACCGCGCTCATCTGGGAACACACGATGGATTCTCCCGGCAAGCCTTGCCCGAATCCCCGTGTGATTCTGCCGCGCAGTTTCATCGAAGGAATTATTAACGATCCGGTCGAGATCGACATGCGCAGCTTCGGTGTGCGCACACCACCTTCGACCCGTGAGAAGCCGAGCTATGGAATCATCGGAATGTTCCACATTCTGCCTCCGGCACTTGGCTGGCTCTGGCGCTTGGTCGCTCCGCGTGGACACGCCAATCCCTCGATCGTAACGACCGAAGGGCTGACTTCCGAAGGCGTTGGTTCGTACTGGCCTTTTGCCACCGGCAAGATGGTCACTCAGGCGAATCTTCTTCTTGAGCAGATCGTTTCGACACCGCTTACGCGCTACACGCTGATTCCGAATCAGCACATCGGTGCGTACAAGGTTGGATTCAAAGCAGAATGGATCGCCCGCGAATATCTTTCCCGTCGCGGTGGTGCGAAGTTCCGCCCCGACCAGATCGAAGCCGCGCGCAATCCGCTTCTCGGATATTTGCCCAGCTCAATCAAGATCAACGGCGTGTTTATGCCAAGACATCTTCTGGCGGTCAACGAGCAGCACGAAGTCGGCAATGACGGCTACGATGCAGGCGCAAAGATCCTCTCCGATTTCTTCAAGTCGGAACTGGCGCAATTCAACACACCTGAAATGTGCGACCTCGGCAGAAAGATCATCGACATCTGCATGAGAGACGGCTCACTTCAGGAATATATGGACGCGGTCACGGTCTGATTTTCTGATTGATTTGTGATTTTTATTGGCGCGCTGTCTCATCCAGACGGCGCGCCTTTTATTTCCGACAGTAAAAAGGCACCGAAGACTTTCCTTCGGCGCCTTTTTCGATTTCGTAAAGCACGATTACTTGATCTGAATTCTCACCGTCGAAGAGTTCGCATTCACTCCGCCGGATGCTTTCAAGAGATAAAATCCTTTGGACAATCCGGAGACGTCAATGCTGTTTTGATTTTCACCGGCTTTGACTCCGGCGACCTGCGACCCTTTGAGGTTATACAGACCGATCTTCGTACCGGTACTGACGCCACTGATATTCAGCGCGGTTCCGGTTTGGATTGCACGAAGCGACGATTTTGTGGTGGCGGCGGTTTGCGGTTTAATTGCATTGTTGGCGACGTTTAGGTTGTAGGGCCCATTTGCCCGAAAAGTCGTAAGCGCACTTAAAAACCAGCCGTTATCGCCAGAGCCACTTGTCATAGAGGCATAAGTACCTTCACGCATATTATCACAAACACCGGCATCGTATCCGATGATTCCAGCGTTGATAAAATCACTTACATGGCTGAAGAAATACGGGAAGTAGGTGTCCTGATAACTTCCTGCGGTGTTGGTAAGGGCCGGGAATTCGGCTTCGCTTTCATAGCCGATACTTATCTGCCAACCAAAGAGTGGCAGGTTCACCGTCTGGCCGAGGGTCTTGCACCAGAGAAGGTATTGGGCATTCTGTGCATCCGTCCACATATACCCTGGATTGGCTCTTGGGCATCCGGCGTCTTCTCCATTTTTTTCGATACCGATGAAATCACCCCTGTAGGGTTCACGAAGTAGCTCGTTGAAAAGAGCCCCCTCGGCTTGAGCATCGGCAACAACTCCAGCGGCGGGTTCGGTAGCAGCACTCCAGGCGGAGGCAAGGAGGCCGCAGTAGCAATTCGGATCGACGGTCTTGATGGTCTTGATGATAGCCATAGGCAGATCGGCCATGGTGTTGTTGAATTCACTTAGGTTTGATATCCCGAGATTGTTGATCTTGCAGGGTTGCGAAAAGTTTGCATCGTTAATGTCGGTATATGAACCTCCGCGATTCATCAGATAGCCCCAGCAATCCGGCTCGATCACATAGATCGGATTTGTTCCCTTGCAACTGTCAGCCATCTGGGCAATAGCGTTGAAGTAGGATGTCATGAATGAGGTGCTGTCTGCATCTGCCAGAATTTGTGGGAGGTTATCTCCTCCACCAGGACCTCCGTTTATCATATAGACGGTGATGGAGGGTTTGACATTTCCAGGGCGATTCCTCGCATAGCTGCCCCAAGAAGTAAACAGGAAGCCGGTATCTTCCATAGGCGTGTTAAGATAAACGTAGCTATAATCAATCTGCTTTCCGGCCGCCACGGCGTCGCTCAAAGCAGTGTTGAATGGCGGCATCTTACCGTCAAGCAGCCCAAACTTGAAATCCGTCCACCCCGCAGGCGCCTGTCCCCATTGCCCTGCATTCGCCTGTGGCGCTATCACCAGCACCGTCGCACAAACCGCCGTAAAAATTATCCGTTTTAACACTCTCAACCCCTTCCGCTTCAAAAAGCTTTTACAATCAAAACCACACAGCCGGGGGACAGTGGCTCTTTGGGAATAAGGTAATTCAATAGACGGAGTTTTGCAGAAATAATTTGAAGTCTTGGAATTGCAAGATCATATATATGCGAACGCAATCAACCCGATTTGCGATTTTGCTTTGCGGTAGGCTCAGAATCCGTTCGCCATAATCGAGTAATCGGAGGGATCTTTTAATCCGACATCTCTCTCACCATACGCACGATTCCGAATTCGGCGGTTTGAGAAGGGTAATGGAGCCCATAGCGTGATTAACAGAAGAAAGGCGGGCTATTCGTCAATTTTTTGTCAACGCCTATCAGCATTCGCTATATTACCCACAACTGACAAATGATTCGCTCGAACAATTTCAACTCAAAGGAGAACCGGTTTCATGAACCGAGAATGGCAAAGTTTACTAAAAAAATCTACGGCCGGTCGTATACCAGCGATCGCATTTGCCGTGCTTACTGCGATGCAGGTTTTCGGGGCACAGTATGGGACAGGCTACCGGCCAATGACCACTGAAGAACAAGCGTGGTTTGAACAGAACAAAACACCAAACAGTAGTGTTTTGCTTACTCCTTTGGGTCGTCAACGCATCCTGAGCAATCCGGCAGCTGCTTCAGTCCCGCTTCCTGCCCCGATAACCAATGCTAATGATTCGACCGCCAAGGCATGTTCGGCGCCAGTCCCGGCCCTGCCTTCGGCAGTTGACAACAGCACCCTCAAGTTTTTCCCGCCGATTCGTAATCAGGGGCAGCTCGGCTCCTGCGCAAGTTTTTCGACAGTGTACTATCAGTTTACCTACATGTGTGCAATGGCACAGGACATCGATGCCACCAATGATAATGACAATACAAACAAGTATTCTCCAAAATGGACTTACAACATGCTCAATGGTGGCAACGCAACTTATCCAACAAGTTGGCTTAGTGCATTCCAAATCTTGAAGCAATGCGGCGCATTGACATGGGCCGATTTGCCATACGACCAAGACGCCCAATCGTGGCCTACTGACATCACACTCTGGAGGAAGGCGTTGTCAAAACGCACTTCGCAGTTTGGTGGAGTTTCACTTCCCGTGGGGGCAACCATTGTCAGCGGTCCGCATGATGCCAATCTCGATGCGATCAAGCAATTGCTTAATAATGGTTACGTCCTTGGTTTCGCGACCTTTCCTACCTCATACCAGACAAAGAGTGTCGGCAACGATCCAGCAACTACGGCAGACGACGCCTTCGCTGGTCAGATGGTCGTCATCGCCAGCGCAGGCCTTGATAAAGGTAAAGGGCACCAGATGACGATCGTCGGCTACAACGACGATATCTGGACAGATATTAACGGTAACGGCGTTGTCGATGCCGGTGAAAAGGGGGCGTTCAAGGTCGCAAATTCCTGGGGAACCACTTGGGGGAATAACGGCTTTTGCTGGATCGCCTACGATGCTATGAATTCAACGTCAGCGGTGACAAATGCGCCGGCACTTGATAGCCGCGGCCCTGTTTTCACCAGCTCATTATCCTGGTTCACCGTAGATGTTAATCCCGCCCCACCGAAACTTCTCGCAGAATTTACTATCCAGATTCCAAACAGGGCTTATGCCTCTCTTGACATCGGGCCATCGGTTGCCACTGACCCGGCGCAGGCATTCAAAGCACCGGTCCCATGGACCATTCCCGGGTCAGAGATTCCTCTGGGGAACCCCACGACTGTGCAAGATATCGGCATGGTCTATGATCTGACCCCTTACATTTACAACGACGGGAAAAGCTGCAAATGGCATCTGGTAGTTACAGATAAGAAAGCCGACGCAATCCCTGCAATTGTAAAGTCGTTCAGCGTCGTGGACGCGACGAACAACACAACGACGTCGGCCACGGGCTTACCCTTGTCAGCCGATAATGCTGCCTGCCATGCAACAGTCTCTTATACCCGCCCCATTGATCGCTCCATGGGGAAATGCTGGTCGCTGCAATCGTCTTTTTCCGGCCCAAAGGCCGGGGACTGTAATATCAACGCAACAAACGGAGCAACCCGGCTTGGCATTTCGACTGCAGTCATCGGCAACACGATTTATGTCGCCGGGGATTCAGGTGTAAATAATGCGATGCTCGAAATGTATAACTCTCAGACTGATTCATGGACAGCGTCCCATGCCTTTGCCTTTTCGGACAGAAGTATCCGTATCGCCGCTCTCAACAGCGTACTATATGCAGCAGGGACGTTTGAGTCAGGCAACACCCATGCGATTCTTGTCCAGTACAATCCTGCAAACGATACCTGGACCAAGAAGGCCGATTTCGGCGCTGCTCTTGACATGGAAGATTACGACCTGATTTCATCGGGCAGCACCTTGTACCTCGCGAGTAGACGGCAGATCTCGACGATGCAGTGGTCCAATATGGTCTACGAGATTAACCCGACGAGCGGGGTGGTAACGACACACCAGTTCTGGACACAGACAACACCCGCAGTCCGTGACTGGTGCACGGTTCAGATTTACAATGGCTGTGCCTGGTATTTCGGAGGCCGCATTGCAACCAGACCTGCGACGTTTTCAAATACAGTGGAAGCAATTACCATCAGCAACCAGTCTTGGACGCAAAAATCACCGGCGATGCCGATAACGGGTGCGTTCTGGAACACAACGGTCAGCGGCGACTGCGCCTATTTCGTCGGCGGCAGGGCGGATGACGCATATACCAGCGAAACGTTCCCAGATATTTGGGAGTACTGTTTTACAACCAACACCTGGCGTAAGATTGGCACACTCAAAACACACCGTAACAATCCCGGCATAGCGGTCTGCAATGGCCGGGTTTATGTCTTTGGCGGCTTTGACCTCAACAGCTATCTCTCTCCGGCGACAACCCTGGTCGAATCGTTCACGCTCCCTGCGATTCAGAACCTCACGACCGGAAAGTGGTATAGCGAATTGCAATCGGCGGTAGACGAGGCAAATGGCGATATATTGCAAATAAAAAAGGGCGCCCATGTAGATATCTCAAACGATGTTGTTTTCGGTGAGGGGCACGGGGGTATTACCCTTCAGGGGGAATCGTCAAATCCGGCCGATTTTCCCACGATCGAGAACGGCTCGATACAATCCTTTGGTCACTCCCAGAACACCTTTAAAAACTTCGCCTTGACAAGCCCGCGCGACGGCATCGATCTGATCGACCATAGCGGATCGGTAATTGATAATTGTAAAATTACCTCCACAGGAACAGGTATTAAATTCGTTATATGCGCGAGCGGTTCAATCTCGAACTGCGTTATATCGGCCGGTACACGTGGCATAGATTTTGTATCTTCGTACTATGCCCCTATCACCAGGAATGTTATTTCCGCCACCTCCGGAGATGCCATTCACGTCGCAGGGAATTTTGACCAGAACGGATTCGGATGGTGGAAGACCGATGCTGATTTCATCGCCAACCCAGACTTCGACCGCGTCGCCGTGAAGATCTACCACAACACGATTCTGCGGGCCGGAGGAGCCGGGATCGGGTTGGAGACGGTCTCCGGCAATCGCCCTGTCGTTATTGCAGATAACAATATCATCGAGAATTGCTCCAAAGGTATTGATATGCCGGCATACTATACGAAATTTGACTACACACTGTTTAACGGGAACACCACCAATTTCACCGGTACTCACGGAACGCATCTGTATACGGGCGCGCCGCTGCTCGATGCGAACTACGTTCCGCTCACCGGAAGCCCGGCCATTGACAAGGGTGTTCTCATTTCCGGCGTGAACGACGTTTACAATGGTGCCGCGCCAGACCTTGGCGCTTTTGAGACGAGCGCACTTGCTGCAGCACCTTGGCAACTGGGCGCGACCTATACTGTCGGTCAGCAGGCATCTTACAGCGCGAACGTGTACGTGTGCATTACCGCGCACACAGCGAGTTCACCGCAATGGACGCCGCCGCAAACCCCGACACTGTGGAACCTCGTTCAGCAAAATGAGAACAACGGAACAACAGTGTGGACGGCAGGTGGAAGCTATGCGATCGGCCAAGTGGTAACGT
>CAIOZP010000436.1 GCA_903862805.1 uncultured Fibrobacterota bacterium | reverse complement strand
GGTGACGGAGTTCTCACCGGAGCGGCGGCCTGCGCGGCTTCGGTTATCATCGACAACGGCTTTGCGCTGGATCATGTCTCTTCAAATACAATGCTGGCGAATGATCTCGATCCTTCTGTTTACTCGCTGATTATCCTGAGCGATTATCTTGGCAAGATGATTCCGATCAATACACAAACGGCGATTGCATCTTATGTACAAAACGGCGGATCACTTCTGATGATCGGCGGATTCCTATCCTTTGCCGGACTTGACAGATGCTACACCGGCACCGCTATCGCGAATGTTCTGCCGGTGAAAATCGGAGCGACAGACGACAGACGAAATGTTCCGCAGGGGATTGTTCCAAAGCCTACAGCTGGCAGTGTTTTTGAAACACTCGACTGGTCGAAGCCGCCAGTCATTTGTGGCTACAACGATCTTGACATCTGCGAAGATGCAGAAATCCTGTTGACAGGTTCGCATTTGTCAATCAACGGGAACAATGTCTCGCTTCTGCCGGAAACTGTTCCGCTTTGCGTCAGAAAAAAAGTCGGTCGCGGATTGTCAACGGCATTAGCTTTCGACTTGGCGCCGCACTGGGTCGGGGGATTTCTGGACTGGGGAAGAGAACGTGTCGTTCTGCATGGCGCGGGCCGACCGGTCGAGATGGGAACTATTTATCGCGAGTTCGTGACAATTCTTATTGAGTCAAGCATAAACAACCTTTCAGGAGATAGAGAATGATCAAGGGCAATGCGCTGGTCGGACAGTCGGGCGGACCGACATCGGTAATCAATTCGAGCCTTGCGGGTGTGGTGCAGCGCGCGCTGAAATCGCCGAACATCGAGCGTGTGCTCGGTATGAGTTACGGAATCGCAGGTTTCATGAACGACGAAGTTGTCGATCTTGGCAAAGAAGATCCTGCAGTTATTGAAGGTCTGCGCAAGACTCCTGGATCGGCGCTTGGTTCATCCCGCCACAAGCTCAAGGACGAAGATTTCCCGCGCATCCTTGAACAGTTCAAGAAGTACAACATCCGATATTTTTTCCTCGCCGGTGGCAATGACACGATGGACACGATTCATCGCACCGAGAAATACATGCGCGATAACGGCTGGGAAATGTACGGCGTCGGCGTTCCCAAAACGGTTGACAACGATCTGTTTGGAACCGACCACACGCCGGGCTTTGCATCGGCCGCGCGATTTACGGCGCTCACTGTGCTTGAGGCCGGTCGCCTTGCACAAGACATGCAGCGCGTCGATCGCTATGTGATCTACCAGAGCATCGGTCGCGAAGCCGGATGGCTCACGGCATCGGCGGTCTGCGCCAAGACCACGCCTGACAGTGCGCCGCATCTGATCTATCTGCCCGAACGAACACTTAATCGCGAGAAATTTCTTGCCGATGTAAAAGCGACCGAAGCGAAATACGGCTTCGTTTCCATCGTGGTTTCCGAAGGGCTGATCTGGGACGACGGCACTCCCGTTTCGTCAAGCTCAACCAAAGACAAATTCGGCAACCTCGAATTCGGCGCGATGGGTGGCGGTTCCGTTGCACTGTCGCTGCACAAGCTTATCAAAGAAGAAACCGGTTGGCGCGGGGAGTTCCAGATTACCGAGAGTATGCCGATGTCGGCAATCGATCGCGCCGTCGCGTTTGATCTTCAGGAAGCCTACGATGTTGGTGCCAAAGCCGTCGAACTTGCCGAGGCAGGAACCAGCGGCGTGATGGTCACGATCAACCGCGTTTCCAACAATCCGTACAAGGCCGAATACGGAACCACGCCGCTGAGCAACGTGGCCGTTCATGCCAAGCCGATGGACGACAAGTACATCAACGCCGAAGGCAACTGGGTCACCGACGAGTTCATCGAATACATTAAACCGCTGGTGGGCGAGCTTCCGATGTTCTCGGTGCTGAAGAAGATCCACGCCTGATTACTTTGGTTGACAAGTGCGAAGGGTTCCGTCAGAAACGGCGGAACCCTTTTTAGCAGAAAGTTGTCGGATGAACCAGCTCGCGATTGACGCAACAGAAGCGGCTCAAGGAAACCGATGGGTCGAGGCCGCTGTGCTTTTCGAGAAGGCCGGAAATGCCGGTGTCACAGAGCCGCTGTTTTTCTATAACTGGGCAACGACACTCGTCATGCTGAACAAACATGACGAAGCTTGTAATAAATTCGAGCGTTGCATTTTGGG
>CAIOZP010000435.1 GCA_903862805.1 uncultured Fibrobacterota bacterium | reverse complement strand
CGAAGCCACGGGTCTGCCCGGCATGACGATCCTGCAATTTGCGTTTGGCGACAAGGCGGACAACCTTTATCTCCCGCACAATCACCGGGCCAACAGCGTCGTGTATCCAGGCACTCATGACAACGATACCTCGCTCGGCTGGTACCGCAACTCCGCTGAAAAAGTACGCGACCACGTTCGCCGCTACCTTCGCATCAGCGGTCAGGAAATCGGTTGGGATTTTATCCGCGCCGCCTATGGCTCGGTCAGCAACCTGGCTGTTATCCCGCTTCAGGATTTCTTTAATCTTGGACCTGAGGGAAGGTTAAACGTGCCCGGTCAGGCCGCCGGCAACTGGCAGTGGCGCTACAAGCCCGAGCAACTGGCCCAGCTGTACCTCGAAAGCTCGACCTACCTGCGTGTTCTGGGCGAACTCTACGGACGTATCCCTGCACAGGATGATGAAGTGCTGAAAGCGTGAGCGTGGGCACCATGTGACACGGCCATCAAATGATGGTTGTTGGCCGCCACGCCCGTGCATTTGCCGATGTGACTCTCCAAGCTTGGGGAAAATTAAAATCATGATCTCAAAAGTACGTGCAGGACTTTTGGCCGGTGCCTTTTTCTTTATCGCGGCGAGCTGTGGCGCCGCTGGTGATGTGTACGAAGCATCGGTTAAAATCCAGACCTTGCTTAAAACCTCGGTCGATTCAGCAGGCCAAAAAATCAAATATCCTTCTGAGGGGACGCCCGAGGTAACCGGTTTGCTTGTCGAGGTTCCTGTTGGGCAAAACACGGGATGGCATCTGCATCCGAATCCTTGCGTCGCCTATATCATGCAGGGAGAAATCACGGTTAACTACGAGTCGGGCGAGGGTAAACGTTTTGTCGCAGGCGAATCCTTTGCCGAGGTTGTCAACCTCAAGCATTGTGGCGTTAATACTGGTTCAGTTCCGGTGAAGATTTTATTTTTCTCTATTGGCGAAAAAGGGGCTCCGATTTCCCTAAAGTAGCCAAACTCTGGCTGGGTACTGGAAAGGGCCGGGTATCTTCCGCCTCCTTTCTTCTGAAGGTTTTCGGCATGGTCCCGTGCCTACTGCCGTCGCAACGATCCTGACCGCGCGGTGATATACAGAGCATTCAGAGATTGAACGGTTTATAATATAATCACTTTATATATGGGTAAGGGTTTTATTAAGCTCATGCCTGCGCAACATGGAATGCCGGTGAGGTATGTCCATTGAATGCAATAATATACAGCCCGCCGGAGAAAATATAGGTTTCGGGTAATTATTTTAGTATCTTCTAGGGGGAATACCTGCTACTATTGCAATCGTCTTTCGTTTTGGTTGATTTTTGCCTTACCCCATACATTACCCCTTTGTAGCGTTGTCTTTAACTCGCGTCATCTGTTCTGCCGTTCACGTTGTGACGGGTTGATTTTATTGAGTTTTGGTACTCCGTCCAGAGGGGGTATCTCCAGCACTATCATTACCCTGTATTCAATGCATACTTATATAAATAAGTTATACCATCTAGTGATTCTTGTGACAGCGCTCTTGTTGGGTACTATACCCCTTCAAGCTCAGAGTAGTTCCTATCATGTAAAGATTGAGGGGGAGAACTATATTCAGATGTATGGGGTTCAGACAGAGTTATGCGCTGATGTCGGTGGTGGCCGAAATGTGGGTTGGATCGATCGGGGAGACTGGATGATTTATCCGAT
>CAIOZP010000434.1 GCA_903862805.1 uncultured Fibrobacterota bacterium | reverse complement strand
TGCAGTTCTTTGCTTCAACAAATGGGACGCGATCGAGAAGGACAACAAAACCTTCGACCAACTCGTTGCCGACACCCGCCACAATTTCATGGAGACGAAGCACATTCCCATTTTGTCAATCTCGGCTCTTACGGGCCAGCGAATTCATACCGTACTTGAGGCGGCGCTTGAGGTGAAGGAAAACATGACAAAGCGTCTTCCGCCCGCCGAAATGAAGGACGCATTCTTCTCGTGGATCCGCGAGAAGCCGCACCCATTTCAACCGGGGCGCGAGGTACGTTTCCTCGGCATCAAACAAACCAACGCCTTTCACCCGCATTTCGTTTTCTTCTGCATAAATCCGGAACACGTCGCGGCATCATACCGCCGGTTCCTCACCAATAAATTTCAGGAGACCTACACCTTCCTCGGCTGCCCGGTCGTATTCGAGTTCAAGCCGATCGCCAGATCGAGCGGAAGAGGCGGCGGCAAGAGCAGTGGTGGAAACGGGTCTGTCGAAGAGGAGTTTGAAGGATGAACATCACGATACTCGGCGCAGGAAGCTGGTCTATCGCGCTGTCGGGTCTGCTTGACAAAAGGGGGCACGCTGTCCGCTTGTGGGAGTTCGATGCAAAAGAGGCAGAGAGCCTCACCGCCACGCGCGAAAGCCCGAAAAAACTTCCCGGAATAAAAATTCCCGACAAGGCCGTTATCAGTTCCGACATCGGTGTTGCGCTTGACAATGCGGAACTCGTGGTGCTTGCGGTTCCCGCACAGACGGCGCGGGCAACACTCGCCGCCGCCACACGAAAAGTCGCACGGGACAAACTCGATGCGATAACCGCATGGGTCGTTGTTTCGAAGGGCATCGAGTGCGGAACACTCAACCTGCTCACCGACATCCTTCAGCAGGAGATTCCCAACCTCAGCCTCGACCGAATCGTGGTAGTGTCAGGCCCGTCACACGCCGAAGAAGTCAGCCGTGACATCCCGACAACCGTGGTCGCCGCCAGCCGCAATCAGTCGCTTGCCGTACTCGTTCAGGAACAGTTCAGCACCGCAACATTCCGCATCTATACCAACGATGATGTGACCGGTGTCGAACTTTGCGGTAGCATCAAAAACGTGATCGCAGTCGCCGCCGGAATCTGCGACGGCCTCGGCTTTGGAGACAATACAAAAGGCGCATTGCTGACTCGCGGTATGGCAGAAATCGTCCGGCTCGGCCGTCGCCTTGGTGCCGCCGAAGCAACGTTCAGCGGGCTTGCCGGATTCGGTGATCTCATCACCACCTGCATCAGCCGCCACAGTCGAAACCGGCAGATCGGCGAGCTGATCGCGTCGGGCCTTTCACTTCCGCAGGCGCTTGACAAAATGACAATGGTCGCCGAAGGTGTCGAAACCGCCCGCGCCGTTTACGAGCTGGCAAAAAAGCATAATGTTGACATGCCGATCTCAAGCGGAATCTACAAAGTTTTGTTCGAAGGAAAATCACCCAGAGAAGGCGTGTCAGAGTTGATGGTCCGATCGTTCAAACCGGAAGTTTACTGAGCCTCCGTGGGACTTCTAAGATTTTAGACCATGGCAAGCTGTAAGGCGAAT
>CAIOZP010000433.1 GCA_903862805.1 uncultured Fibrobacterota bacterium | reverse complement strand
GCGCGGCGGGATCATCACCAACATCATCCTCAACGAGGCATGCAGCGCCGGATGCGGATCGTTCCTCGAATCGTACGGCCGGTCTCTCGATGTGGCTCCGCAGGATATTGCAGGGCAGGCATTCGCATCTGTCAAGCCATCGGATCTCGGTTCGCGCTGCACAGTGTTCATGAATTCATCGGTAATTTCCGAACAGAAAAAAGGCCGCACAACTTCCGACATTTTGGCAGGACTCTGCCGCTCGATTGTCGAGAACATTTTCACCAAGGTCGTGCGAGTCGCAAACTTCGACGCACTTGGAAATCATGTCGTGGTTCAGGGCGGAACATTCCGCAACGATGCCGTGCTTCGCGCCTTCGAGCAGCACACTGGCAGAACGCCGGTGCGGCCTCCGCACTGCGGCGAGATGGGCGCGATCGGTGCGGCTTTGCTTGTCAAACGCGAAATGAAAGAGCGGCGCAAAGTCGGTACGCCTAAGTCGGCGTTCACCGGAGCAGAATATTTGCGCACACTCTCATGGACTACCGGCGAAGGTGATCGTTGTCCGTTCTGCGCCAACCGCTGTCAGCGGCGAATCGTCCGATTTACAGACGGGAATTCTTATGTGACCGGCAACCGCTGTGAGCGCGGACTTGTCGTTGGCGATCCGAAGGACGCGGCTGTTGCAAAAAAAATCCGCGAGCTCAGTTCACGCACAACTGTTCCTGATTTACTGAAAGAAAAAAATCGGCTGCTACTTGTCGATCCCGAAACAAAACTTCCCGACGATGCTCCGACAATCGGCATACCGTTGGTGCTGGAGTTCCACGACAGTCTTCCATTCTGGAAAACTTTCTTCACAAGCCTCGGGTATCGTGTGGTCTGTTCGTCGCAGAGTTCGCCAGCACTTCTCGAACGCGGACTCACCGGCGTTCCGTCCGACACGGTCTGTCTGCCAGCGAAAATTGTTCACGGACACATTCGCGACCTGCTTGACAAAGGGGTAAACACGATCTTCATGCCGATGATGCTGAAGAACCTCAAGGACAATCCTGCGGCGCACGATTCATGGCACTGCGCCGTGGTTCAGGGCTACTCCGAAATCGTGCGAGTCAACGAGCTTCCGGCTTTCCCTGAGGGAACGAATCTGCTTTCGCCATCGTTCCGCTGGACAGACGAACAGGCGCGTCAGCAGCAGCTTGTCGAATTCGCATCTGTCAAGCTTGGTGTGAAAGCCCAACGCGCCAGACTTGCGGTGAAACGCGCTGCCGCCGCTCTTTCGAAATATCGAATCGAACTCGAACGAGCGGGCGAAAAAGTTTTGCGCGATCTCGCCGATGGCGACAGGTTTGCTGTGGTACTCGCGTGCCGACCATACCACACCGATCCTTTCGTGAACCACGACATCTCCGAATATTTTACGCGACTTGGAATACCGGTTCTGGTCAACGAGGCATTACCCGGCCTTTCCGAAATGGATCTCGACTTCACCCGCCTCGATACGATCAATCCGTTTCATACACGCATGCTTGCCGCCGCAAGATTTGCCGCCGGACATCCTAATCTTGAGCTTGTACAGTTGGTAAGTTTCGGCTGCGGACACGATGCGGTTCTTACCGACGAGGTCTGTCGTATCATGCGCGAGTTCGCAGGCAAGGAGGCCCTGACACTCAAGCTTGACGAAGGAGAAAATTCAGGGCCGCTGCATATCCGCAT
>CAIOZP010000432.1 GCA_903862805.1 uncultured Fibrobacterota bacterium | reverse complement strand
GCCTAGCTTGAACGGCGGCACCATGCGTTCGAGCAAACCGCCATCGCGGCTCAAAACCAATCCGCTGCGCAGCAGACAGACGCGAATGCCCAATTTTTCTGCGGCAAGCGCGGCCTCCTCCCAGTCGACGCACAACTTCGCGGGAAAATTTGCCGCAAGCCTTTTTATCGGTGCCATACTTCCGTTTCGTTAAACAGGATACAGTCGTCAATAATATATCCTGACATATCAGAATTCGTAGATCATTCCGGATTTTGGGGTTAAATCGCGATTGTTCCGACAGCATCTATTGTAAACGCTTTCTTTATCTTGTTATGTCGGCGAAAAAAAACGGGCGACATTTCTGCCGCCCGTTTCTGTCTCAATGTAATCAAGTGCCACATTACTGGAGCAGCTTGAGAACTCCCTGCGGAATCTGGTTCGCTTGAGCAAGCATAGCCGTTGCAGACTGGGTGAGAATCTGGTTCTTCGTGAAGCTGGCGGTTTCGGTGGCGAAATCGACGTCACGAATCTGAGACTCTGCACTCTGCTGGTTGGTGTTCGACGTATCAAGGTTGGTGATCGCATGCTCAAGACGATTGGTGTAAGCACCAATTGTCGCACGGGCGCTGTTCACCGAGTTGAGTGCTGCGTCAAGTTTGGTAATCGCCGCAGTGGAACCACCTTGTGTCAAAACATTTGATGCGTTGACACCAAGAGTCGTTGAGTCAAGCTTTGCGATCGTGACTGTCAGTTCATCGTTTCCTGCGGCACTGTTATTGGCATCTATATGAAGCTTGTTCGATACCGCACCACCAAAACCTGTTCCATCAAGAAGATGTTGGCCGTTGTAGTTCGTCACAGAGGAGATTCGGGTGATTTCCAAAGAAAGCTGCTGGAACTCCGTATCACTGTAAGCGCGTTCTGTGCTCGTAAGTGTATCGTTGGCAGACTGAACAGCAAGTTCACGCATACGCTGGAGCAGCGATGTGATTTCGTTGCCGGCGCCATCAGCAATGTTCAGAGCGGCAACGCCGTCCTGTGCATTCTTTTTCGCCTGTGCTGTGCCATTGACCTGAGCTCTGAGGTTTTCAGAAACGCCCAGACCCGCTGAGTCATCAGCAGCACGATTGATACGAAGGCCGGTGGACAGTTTCTCGAGGTTTTTACCCTCAGCATAGTTGTTCTGACCGAGAGCATTGCTCGCAACCATGGATGAAATGTTGTGGTTGATACGCATAGGAACCTCCTTGTTAAAGCGAATAGTCGCGTTAAACCTACTCACCCGTTTACATCGCGGCGTCCTTGCCGCTACTTTTGGACTGTTGGAGATTCGGTTGCCGGCGCTCCCGTTTCCCCTGCTTACTTTTTGTCTATCGGGAATATTTTTCGTACACTTGAGGCTTTTTTTGCCGACTTTATTTTTGGGACTTTTTGCATTTGTAAATTCACCGATATATCTTTGGCACGTTAGTTCCCGGGCACAAGGGAATCCGGTTTAAGTCCGGAGCGGGCCCGCCACTGTAATTCCTTCGCCTTGCAATTCAAGGCAGCTTTGTCGAGACGGCCACTGCAAAAGCGGGAAGGCCGACGAAGTCGGAAGAGCCAGGAAACCTATCCGGGAAATTTTCTTTCTTTGACCACCCTCGGGGAAATGGGGTGGTGGAGGTTTCAAGGCTTGTCTGAATTCTTTTCCTATTGCAAGGCGATTCTTGTCTTGTTGACATTTGCGAATGCTGCATTGTCACAGGATGTCGTTTATGATTTGTCCGGCACTCATAACTCCAATTTGATGACGACGCTTTCACACGATTCGTCTATGGCGATGGCTGCTCCTGATTCGTCATCAATAAAAAATGATGATCTGGGAAATTCATCGTCAGGAAAAGATTCTCTGATTGAACTTCCCGAAGTTGTCACTTACGGCAAACGGATTTCTCCTTTGTCAACGAAAATCGATTTGGATTCTGTGAGAAATCGGAGCAATGATCTCGGCACGGTTCTCGAATCGGTTTCCGGTGTGAATGTTCAGCGAACCGGCGGAACCGGCAGCCGCACCACACTCTCGATTCATGGAAGTACATCTAAGCAGGTGCAGGTTCTGCTCGACGGTGTTCCGATGAACAACATGCTTGGCGGCGATGCCGACATCGGTGCAATTCCGACCGGAACCATCGGATCTGTCACGGTTGATCGTGTGCTGCCGCCGCTTGAATACGATGGTGAAAACGCTGGTGGCACGGTCGAGTTGACAAGCAGAGAATCTGACACCTCGGCGGTAAATGGATCGGTGGGTGTCGGATCGTTTGGATATAGAAATGTGAATGCATTCATGTCGCATGGCGCGGGGAAATCGACGCACAGGATTATTATCGACGGAACACACAGCGACAACGATTTTAACTTCGGGTACAAATCAGGGTATTATACCGACGAACCGGTGCAGACCCGCAAAATTGACAATGGAGAATTTTCATCGCTGTCAGGACTTTACGGATGCGAATTCAATGGCAGGATCGGAAAGCTTTCCGGATCGGTCGGTTTTGCCAGAACGGAAACTGGCATCTTCTCCATGCAAACAGTCGGCGGTAACGATGGCAGCATCACCGATGTGAAATTCGATTCGAGAGTGAAGGCTTCGTGCGATGTCGGAAAAAATTCGGATCTGTCGGCGATGGTCGGATTCTCCAATGTCAACAGCAGGTTCAAGCGCGACACAACCTGGTATATAAACGGAGTGAAATGGGATGTGTCATCGGCGATGCCTGATTTTTCCGCGACACTATGCGGTGCGTTTCATCCGGTTCCGGCACTGACCGTCAAGTCAATCGTTGCCGGAAGCGTGGCCTCGTACAGCGGGGAAGATAACATTCAATCGGGAAGATCCGAAGCGGTGTTCCGCCGCTGGATGGCTCGGGGCGGCACAGAATTTTCATGGAAGACCGGCTTCGATTTGCAAGCCAGTTTGCGCGGACTTGTAAGCTACGAACGCGATTCCTGCAACGGTGTCAAATTCGATTTTATTTCGTCAAAACACGGCCCTGTTCATAGTGGCATTGTGCTTCCGGCATTTGCTTTTGAAACAGGAATGCCGGTCGGGGAACATTTCTCGTTTTACCTTGCAGCAAGTTCGCGCAAACGCACGCCGGATCTTTTTGAGCGATACGGATTCTCGACCGGCAGCGTCGGTAATCCAGAGCTCAAACCAGAGACCAGAAACGAAGCCGACCTCGGATTCTCTTTTGTCAACAAAGTGACAGATGCGTCAGCAGCAGGATGGATCGGGCGGACTCACGACAAGATCGTTTTCGTAACAGGCTCAAACGGGATTCTCGTTCCGATGAACCTGCCGGATATTCTTGCTGAAGGTGCAGATCTGTCGCTTCGGATTTCACCTTGGGAATTCGTTTCGCTGAGCAACACATCGACGCTCACCCACAGCCTAATCCGATCATCAGACACCAGAACTTGGGTCGGCAAAAGGGAGCCGCGCGTACCGAGGGCCAGCGACAAAGTCAGTTTGAAAATCCGGTTCTGGAAATTAGAAATTTTTCATGATGCTGTTTTTTCGGATGGATATTACATCGGCGCAGACAACATCTACGGCGAGTGGGTCGAAGGATATTATCGTCTGTCGGCTGGGCTTGGCTTTTCGCCGAACAAATTGATACGTGTCGTTTACCGGATCGAAAATTACACCGATAGATCTTCTTACGATGCGTCAAGCGTAACCGACTCATACAATCCGCTTCCGATGCCGGGGCGGTCTCAATATTTGACAGTAAATATTTCTTTTTAGGAGGTTTCATGAAAAAGATTTTCTGTGCAGTCGTTGCGGCTTTGCTTGCCGCATCTTGTTCCGGTCCGCTCAACACCGATTCATCAAAAATTCTGGCCGGTGGAAAAGT
>CAIOZP010000431.1 GCA_903862805.1 uncultured Fibrobacterota bacterium | reverse complement strand
GCCACGATGGGCGTTCAGGAGGAACTTGACGCTCTGCGAACGATGGGCCTGAATGTGATCCAATTCGTGGTAGTTCCGAAGTTCGCTGCGTTCACAATGGTTCTGCCGGTGCTCGCTGCGATCTCTGCGGTTGCCGGTATCTTCGGCGGTTTTCTTGTTGGCGCATTTTACGCCGACATTTCGCCAACACTTTTCTGGAGTCTGTTCCAGAAGGCGCTCATTCTCAAAGACGTCACTGCCGGACTTCTCAAGTCCATCGTGTTTTCATGGCTGATAATCTGGATCGGCGCGTATCACGGTTTCCGCTGTTCGGGCGGTGCCGAAGAGGTTGGCCGCGAAACAACCAATGCCGTTGTGACAGGCATTTTTGTAATCATTCTTGCCGACGCATTGTTCTCGTTCATTTTATGAGTACCGTTGTTGAAATAAAAAATCTCGTTGCAAAGTACGGCGATCGCGTCGTACTCGACAACATAACTGCCGACATCTCAAGCGGTGAGATTCGTGTGATTCTGGGAGCTTCCGGTTGCGGAAAAACCACGCTGCTCAAGCACATGACCGGC
Source organism: uncultured Fibrobacterota bacterium (assembly GCA_903862805.1). Lineage (GTDB taxonomy): Bacteria > Fibrobacterota > Chitinivibrionia > Chitinivibrionales > CAIOZP01 > CAIOZP01. The sequence continues at coordinate 3,065 of CAIOZP010000431.1, read as the reverse complement.
CTTATGCGACCAGCCGCTGGAACTGTGCGACTGCTTGGCGAAACCATCGGAGATCATGATCGTGAAGATTCGTGGAACCTGCTCAAGCGTATCGGCGTGCTTTTTCAGAACGGCGCGCTTCTCGGATCTCTTTCGGTTGCGGGAAACGTTGCTCTGCCGCTTGAGATGCACACAAATCTTCCGGCCGATGTGATCGACGAAATTGTGCGCCTCAAACTTTCGCAGGTGAAGATGAGCCACGCCTATTCGCTTTTCCCGCGCGAGCTTTCGGGCGGAATGCGCAAACGTGCGGCGCTTGCACGTGCGCTTGCGCTTGATCCGCCGATTCTTTTTTGCGACGAACCTTCGGCCGGACTCGATCCGCAGACATCGTCGGGCCTTGACGATCTGCTGCTTGACATACGCGAATCACTCGGAATAACTGTTGTGGTGGTGACGCACGAACTCGCATCCATTGACCGCATCGCCGATCGTATTTTGTTTTTGTACAACGGACATCTGCTCTACGATGGCGAATACAAAACCGCCAGATTGGTAGAAGGCCCGCTGAAAGATTTTTTTGAACGGCGCGATCTTCATTCAACGGCAAGCCATTCGGAAGCGCCGAAATTCATCACGGAGAATATCAGATGAGCCTGACCGTCGGTCAGAAAACCAGACTCGGAATTTTCATGGTGGCGGGTGTCGTGATCATGTCAACGCTGATTATCATTCCGATAATCGACCGTCTCACCAATATCAAAAAAACCTACTTCACCGTGTTTACCGGCGAGTCGCTTTCGGGTCTCGAAAACGGTGCCGACGTTAAATATCGCGGCATTCCCATAGGCAAGGTTCGTCATATCCTGTACGATCCAAAACATCTCGCGACTGTAAGGGTCGAGCTGTCTGTCGATTCGGATTTCCCGATGAAGAAAGACATGGTCGCGGTCGCCGGAATGCTTGGAATCACAGGTCTCAAATATGTCGAGATCACCGGCGGTACCGACAGTTCGGCAGTGCTTCCCGAAAACGGCGTGCTCGATTCAAAACAATCGCTCATGGCAAGCATCACCGGCAAAACCGAGGCGATCATGGGCAAGATCGAACTCTTCATCAATCATCTCAACGAAATCACCAACCCCGACAGCCTCGCATCTGTCAAGCGTATCATAAGAAACGTTGATGAAATTTCCGGTACGGTAAACACATTCGCTAAAGACATGGCACCACAGGCGCGGGATCTTTCGGCATCGCTTCGCCGCACGACCATGCGCCTCGATTCCATCACCGCCGATATGCGTTCAATAACGCTTGTCGTAAAAGACAGCCTCGATGCGCACAAGATCATCTCGATCATCAATCACGTCGATACGATGTCAACCTCGCTCAAAAATCTCTCCGAGTCACTCGATCAAACCGTCCATCAAAGTAAAGAGGATATATCCGTCTCTTTAGAGAATCTGCGACAGACGCTTGAGAATGCCAACGAACTTTCAAAGATGCTGATGGAAAATCCCTCGCTTATTATCAAGGGCGATAACCCTCGCGACAGGAATGATCGATGACCAAAAAACTTTTTGCGCTGATGCTCGGTCTTCTGTTTCTGTCGTGCGCACGAACTCCCGACAAGAAATATTACACGCTCAACTACGAGCCGGAGGCCTTGCCTTCGCGTCATTCGCCTGCTCCCTGGCCTTGCACCCTTCGCATAAAAAATTTCGCGGTCGAAGCGGCTTATGCGAGGCCACAGGTTGTCTATCGCAAAAATCCTTACGAACTCGAATACTATTTCTACCGCGTTTGGGCGGTGAAGCCCGATGTCATGATGAGCGATCTCGTGCGCAAGCATTTGCTCGCGTTGAATCTTGTGAAGCAGGTTGTTCTTCGCTACGACGAAGGCGAAAAGCCAGCTTACGAACTTCAGGGTTCGCTCGAATCTATCGAGGAATACGACAGCGAGAACACATGGTTCGCCCATCTCGATTTTTCTGTGAGGCTCGTTCGCACCCGCGACGGTGCGGTGATTTACACACGCGACTTCGATACGCGGCGGCAGGTTCAGCAGCGTGAACCGGAGTATGTGATCATGGTACTTTCGCAGCTTGCAGATTATTCGATCAGTTCGCTTGCCGCCGATCTCGACGGTGTTTTCGAGAAGGAATATCAGAGTCCGCAGGCAGCACCCGCCGACACGACCACGCCAAAACAAAAGTGATTTTTCGTTGATGAAAAACACCGCAGCAATATTTATCATCGGATTTACATCGGTGCTTTATGCGTCACAGCCTGCCGCAATTCCAGGCTCCGAGGTTTCCGATGCGGAGTATATGCGCGTAATAAGCACTGTTCCAAAAGCCGTAGATTCGGCTGCTGCAAAAATCGCCCCCCGCCCGACCGTCACGACCGTTGACGATCAGACGCAGAGCTCATGGGATGCGCCAACGATCACCGCGCAAATGTCCGCCGATCCGCAAATGCTCAACATGGGTATGGGCGCGATTTTCATTCCTGCAATGACAGATCCCGAACTCGAGAGCGATGCCGAGATTCTCAATTACAAAGGCGATGTTGTCGCATCGGGACCGGTGGGTCGCAAATATTCCGTTCTTCCAGATTCGTATTTCGTGATGATCGGTAGCGGTCAGCACCGTCAGAGAATCGTGCGGCCGGTCGTTGTGATGGAAGGTTACGTCACGCCGCTTGTGCCCGACTGGTCGGGACTTGTGGTCGAGGTTCTCTCAGAAAAAAACATCCCTTTCCGCGGCGAATACGAACTTGCACGAATCGACAAATTCGAATCATACGGTCGCGGTGCAGGTCGCGATCTTGTTCTCGGCGAGAAGCTCCACACCTGGACTCTCAAGCCCGGCACATACAAGATTTTCGGAGTGGGCGAAAGCTACAACTCGCGAAACAATTTCATTACAGTCCGCCTGGTTCCCGGCGAACTCACGCACGTTGTTCTTGTCGAAGACGAAACAACAATGAAAATCACCGGCGGCGGTGCGCAATATATCGAGGCCGATGCGAAGCTTTTCCCGCATTGGAAATACGGCATGGATATAGGTGGTTCGCTCGATTTC
>CAIOZP010000430.1 GCA_903862805.1 uncultured Fibrobacterota bacterium | reverse complement strand
GGGGCATCGTCGTACATCAGTCATGGAAAGGCGTCGTATCCTTTGACGCAAAGCTTTTATTCCGGTAGTTTTTTATACGGGCTCAGCAAGTCGCTTTACCTCAACCTCGATGTATCGCTACCGATATACAGCAACTATTTGACAGGTTCAAATCTGAACGCTGCCAATATTGCTTCAAATGATTATCTGAAAAACATTCCGGTAATGGCCGGTATTATCTGGAAGCCGAACGAAAACATGCAAATGCAGATTGATGTTGCTCGGAACGTTCAAAATGGACCAACTTTCGGCGATTGGGGAACAGGCGGAGCTTGTCACTCACCAGCATTCCGCAAATGGTGAAGCGTGAACTCAGGTTGGCCTTCGAGCTTGCGAGATGCGAACTTCTGTCAGAGTTCCGGCAATCATTTGTAGGTGCCGCCTGGCTGCTCATAACTCCGTTGCTCGGATCGGTTTCGTGGATACTACTAACCTTCGCTGGCGTGTTTCATCCCGGAACAAATTCCGTTTCGCGGCCGGTTTTCCTTGCAGCTGGCACGGTGATTTGGGGCTTTTTTCTCAACATTTTCTATCAGTGCAGCTCCATGCCGGAGCGGGATCATGCTTATCTGCAATTCTGCGGGTTCCCGAAATATGTACTTGTCCTGCGGATAATTCTCTTTCAGGCAATGCCGTTTCTTGCAGGATCAATCCTGATACTTTGTATCGCCACGTTGACAGATGCCAAGTTGTCATGGACTTCCGCAATGTTTCCTCTGGCCATTATTCCGGTTGCCATTTCGGCTGCTGCATTGGGGATCAGCTCTGCCGCACTTGGGATGCTCGCCGACTCGATGCGAAAGTTGCTCTGCTCGGGAGTCGCATTTCTGCTGTATGTTACGCCGGTAATATATCTGCCGCAAAGCGACGAAGTTCCTCACTGGCTTCAAACGGTAGCCGACATAAACCCACTGTCGCCGATGATCTGCGCATACCGTAGCCTGCTTGTAACTGGTGAATCGTTCAGCCTGACTGCACTTGCCGGATCGACTCTTGGCGCAGTTGTTCTGTTTGGATTATCATGGTCGGCTTTTTGCAGGTTGCTGCCAGTCTTCGCGGAGAAGGAATAGCAGATGCAAGAGCCGCTTGCAAGACTCGAAAACATCTGCAAATCATTTCCGGCAGGACGAGTTGCTCTTATGTCCAAACGGCTTTCGGCTATCGGACTTTGCCCGAAAATCATCAGTAAAAATGCGAAATATTCCGAGGTGCTTTCCGGTATCTCTTTGTCAATCGGCAGAGGAGAATCGATTGGCCTTTCGGGACCGAATGGCTGCGGCAAAACAACCTTGCTGAAAATCATCGCAGGCGTTTACCGGCACGATTCCGGTTCTCTTACTGTCAATGGCAGGGTCGGCGCGATATTCATGCCTGGGATCGAACTCCTGCCAACACTTTCCGCAGAAGAAAACCTTGTCGCCTATGCGATGATGCACGGTCTTTCTCATCATATGGCTCAGAAAATCAAAGCAGAAGTTTTTGAATTATCAGGGCTGACTTCATCTAAGAAAAAGTCCTGTGCGGCTTTTTCAATGGGAATGACGATTCGGTTTTGCCTCACTGTGATGATGTTTTCAAAGCCGGATCTCATCATCCTCGATGAAACGCTGACCTTTGCCGACCGGAGTTTTCGCGATGAAATATCGAAACGTCTGGCAGATGTTATTTCCGCAGGATCTTCTGCAATAATTGTATCGCATGAGCAATCGTTGCTCGACCGGTTTTGCACCCGATCCGTGCGACTTGACAAAGGGAGAATTGTTTCCGATTCAGGAACAGCGGCGAGATCATGATTTCCGACCCGTCGATTGAAACGTCCAGATGGAAAATTACGCGAATCGCAGCGGGCGACTTGATTGACAGGCTTGCCGCAGAGTTAGACAAAATCAGCGTTCCATTTATTCCGATCAAAGGCGCGCATCTCGTACGAAGCGGACTCGCATTCAGTATGAATTCACGCCGGATGGACGACATCGATCTGCTGATTTCACCGTGCCACATTGACCTCGCTACAGCGCATTTTTTTTCGCTTCCGTGGTGCAAACCACTCACAGATTACAAGGAAAGCCACAAGCGAAGCGAGACGCAATTCATGGCATACGACGACGGTTTTTCGATGCTTGTCGAACTGCATTCCGAGCTGAATTTTCCGCAACGATTTCATCTTCCGGTAGAGTTACTTTTTTCTCGCAGCACTGCAATCGGGGAAGTAGAACATTGGCTGATTCCAGAAGATGCCCTATTGATTTTCGGCTGCCACCTTATGACTCACATAGCATTGGAATTCAGGGAAACGAATATCGAGGAGATGAAAATTTTATCCTCCGTTGACGGGTTTTCGTGGATACGCTTTTTTGAGATTGCCCAACCGACGAGTGTTTCGGGTTTTTTCAGCTTGCTGCTTTTGACATTCGCTGGCATTTGCCCGGAAGGCATTCCCATATCATCGAACATCATTATCAAATCAATTGCGTTCATCTGGAGGAAGGTTGGATGGAACAATCTTCCGATGCTGTTTCGGAGGATTTTTTTTGAATGGATTTTTTATAAAAGCCCGACCGGAATGCTGTTGAGAAAAATCAGGAACGGTTCTTCTTTGGTATTGTGCAGCAGGAGGCTAAGTGCAACGAGGTGTAAGTAGAAATTTGTGACTTATTGGCGTTCGGACAAACAAGTGCATTCAAAATTTCGTTCGAAAATTTTTCGCTGATTAAGACCGGTTTGTTGTATTTCTTCTTCACCCTTTATCCTTTCGGGAAACAGTCTGAAAATAATTCAGGTTAGCAAAACAAGCAGTTTGAAAACTGCGCGTCGGATCATCATGACAAATCTGCTGCCGATCAGTACCGCCGAAATCAGATTGATCGTTGTGACAAAAGCCAATTTCAAAACGCGCTCATCCTTCAATAATTCAAACATAATCTTGCTGATGAGAACCGTTTCGACATTGCTTGAATTATCTGCCATGAAGATTGCCGATGCGTTGTCGTGCTTTTTTACGAAGCGATGAATGATTAATCCATCATCACCGCCGAAGCCGTAGCATTTCCCGGGAGTGAGAGGAAGTTCCACATTGCGCACCAATACGGTTTCACCGTCATGAAGAAATGGCATCATCGAAGATCCGCGAACGGTCATCGCCGTGATTTGCCGGTTCGGTGTAATCATTGAAAAAAAGGAGCCGCTCCGGTGACCGCACGGGCGTATGCGCAGAAGTTCTCTGGGGATTTTTCGATAGAATCGCTAAGCTGTATCATCTGCGCCGGGCAATGATCGCATGCGTGAACATACTTGCAATCTGCGCATGGTTTTATCCGGCTGAGTCTGAGATTGATAATCTTGCGATATTCTTCGGAAGTGGAAAAGTATTCGTCAAAGGGGCGACCTTCGGAGATGTTGCCGAGTATCATGTCGCGCATCGACAGGCACGGGATAACATTGCCACAACTTGTAATTGCGATTGTTCCATGAAGCCCCGAACACGGAGAGAGTTGTTCGGCAGGAACAAGCGGGCCGGTTCCGAAATGTCTTCTCTCTTCCTGCAGGCGAGACTTTTCCATTGAGCTGACGATCTTCGCAAAGAAGAGATCATCGTTGGGTATTTCCTCCGCCCTTTTTTTGAGTATGCTGAAGCCCACGTTGACTGCGAAGCCGAGATCGTTCAGATATTTTGCAGTGTCTTCATAGCTGTGACATGTTTCATCAATAACGTTGATTGCGAGTTTTACGGGGATTCCTGCGGCTTTAAGTTTTGTTGCGACTGCGATTGTTTTCTCATATCCACCATTGATGCCGATGAGTCTGTCGTGGATTTCGGGTTCGTGAGAAAATATCGACAACTGCATTTGGTCGATCATCCGCTTGTTGTTGACAAGAAAAGAAAGTGCCTTTTCGCCGATGAGTGTTCCGTTTGTAAAAATGACCACACGAAAGAAACCGCGGCTGAATATGCGGCCAAGAATTTCAAGAAAATCGGGCCGAATGAACGGTTCTCCTCCGGTTATTAGAACCGAAAAAATGCCGTGATCAGCCAATTGATCGACGAGATGCAAAACCGTTTCCGGCGACATTTCGTCGTCGGGTTCTTCGTTCCATTTCCTGGGGTAACAGTACGAACATGATCCGTTGCACCGCTTGGTCAGCTCAATGTGTGCAGTGGTCAGGTGACCTTCATCTACCAGTTCGTCAAGGCGTTCGGCTACACTGCAATTCATTGGGCTGGAGTCACCAGTCCTGCGGCAGAAAGGCTACTGATAAATTCCGACAGGTCGTTTTTTGCGGTTTCGGCGGCGACATCAAATTCGGCACAGATCGCTTCGATTATGGTTTCTAACGAATGCCCCTCTGTCAATTTCTGCCAGATGAATGCTCCGCTTCCGCTGAATGTGTGAAGCATCGAAGTTTTCCGATCGAGGATGAAAACTTCGTCGCCAACGGTTCGCACAGAAAGTCCGTCGCAAGGTTTCACGGTTTGGCTTGTTGACAAAAGAGAATCTCCTTCAAAAGTCCGGTGTTCATATCTGAAAATAATTCCCACACAGGCACCTGCCGGACAAGGTTTTCGCAAGCGTCGAATGAGCTCTGGAACAAGGCATCATCAGCCGGAAAAATCTGCACAGCTTCCATCAGTCGGAAAAGCTTGTCTTTTGTCGGAAGATCGGCGGCCTTAGTTTTGTCCGATTGACAAAGCAGGAATATTGCCGAAAGTTTTGCTGAATCTTTCGTGCAGTCGAGAAGTTTTTCGTGAGCGGTGAACGGAGTTGAAAACAGGTGCCATGTACTGCCGTTGGCATCCGGCAGAATTGCGCAACATTCATCATTTAGGATATTGGCGAATGGCTTCATCAGTCGGGCAGTCGTGGTCTTCCCAGTTCCCGAAACCGCCGAGATCAATACTCCGTGATCATCGGCTGATTTCAGCCCGGCACCATGGCAGATCAGACCGCCACGCCGGTTTACTTCAAATGAGAGAGCGAATTTCACCGCCTCCATTACAAGCCGGTCTGCCATGAACAGAAATTCAGAATTATGTATTGATATCCGTGTGGATTTGTTTGTTGCGTCGCATACTATGCACGAGGAAGCGGTTTTCACAGAATAGACGCTGCCGGAAATTTTGTACCGAATGTCGCCGGAGGAAAACGGCAAATCGGAGGCGGATTCTTTGCCAACATAATCAATGGAAATATCGGGGATTAATTCATCGTCCGGCGAAAACATTTCGGAGACAAGTTGCATGTACGGCGTGTCGGGAAGTTCGGTCTTGGCAGATGATATTTGTATCCTGATACCGGCGATTTCGAGGTTCATATCAGAATTCCGCCAATGTTGGAACCGGTGTCAATATTATCTGGAGACCGTTTTGTGGCATCTGCATCATACGATATTTTTTCACCTACTGAAAATCCGAGCCGGAAAGTTTCACTGCAATCAGACTTTGCGACCGAATCGCTGATCCTTCCAAGTGAACTTACCAAATACGCCGCCAAACACCGCGTAGATCACGGTGAAAAGTTGAACCATGCTCGCCGGTACGATCCATTGGCGAAGATTTTGCTTAGCGAAAATTCGCGTTCCGTCAATCATGAAAAACAGCTCGCCGGAGAGCTTGACAATAAGCGATCCGATGGCGGCAATCAGTGCAGTGAGAGAGAACGGGGCAAAGAATATAAGCGCTAATGTCTGAATGTAAAAGAGGAATATCAGGCCAAGGAAAAGAGCCTGCGACCAATGATAATGAACCGTTTTACTTGCCCATCGTTTTCGCTGGTTAATTACTTCGGCAAGTGTTTTTGACGGAGCTGTAACGACAGCGCTTTCGTGGTCGGCCATGAACGCGAGTTTCCATTTTCTGCTTTTCCAGATGCGCTGCATGAGCAGATCGTCGTCGCCGGAAATCACTGATCCAGCATCGCCGTAGCCACCTGCTTCGGCGAATGCCGCTTTACGAAATGCGAAATTGTTGGCATTGGAATTGATCGGTAATCCGGCACCGATGCCAGCTGCCGCAACAATCCCGTGCGAAAGAAAATCGACTGCCTGAAGGCCCATCAACCAGCTTGGAACAGTGCCATCATCCCAGTACAGAGAGATTCCCTGAACCATGCCGATGTCGGGAGCGAAAGATGCCGCGATCGCCTCGATCCATTTCGGCGGAACTCGGCAGTCGGCATCGGTCAATACAAGAAATTCGCCGCGCGATTCGGAGACACCTTGCGAAACCGCATTCTTCTTTGGCGAAATACCGGCGGTGACTTCGTCAATTTTTACGATACGAAGTTTTGAATGAACTCGCGAAAGATCGGCAAGAATTTGCGGGGTGCTATCGGTTGAGCGATCATCAACCACGATGATTTCCCGCACACATTCAATCGCGGTTTGTGCGAAGATCCTGTCGAGGCAGGTACCGATATTTGCTTCCTCATTCCGCGCAGCGATTATTATCGAAAATGCCGGTTCATCGCAGGCAGGCAAATCGTGTTTCGCATGACAGATGATCTTGCTCAATCCGCGCGAAAGCCAGATGCATTGAAGCAAGTAGATCGCTGGCAGTATTACGAAAAAGCAGGTTGCAGGAGTCATCGGAAACAATTCTCTTTTGTAAAGCACATCACGCCGCGACAGAAATTACCGAAAGGAAAATATGTTTAACAATTTCGGGAAAGAGCCAATGCGTGACAGAATGGGAAATGGTGGGTGTCAGGCAGGAAGGTTCCTACCTGACACTAACAGCTATTTTGCATAAAGCAGGTATTCAAGGTTGAACTGATCGTTTCCTGTGTTGACCAGTTTTATTGAGTGACGTGAGGCGATGCTGTCGGTGTAAATCGTGTATATATTCAAATAGCCGCCACCCCAGTCGGCCGCGAAATAATTGTTCAGTGTGCCAACCAGATTTCCGTCAAGATAAACCTTTACGGTGGTGTTGTGATCGATCGAATACTGGTATCCAAGAGTCACTTCTCTTGCCGATGAGTTGAAAACTATCGAGTCATTTGCACTGTCTGACACATAGCCGAGCCTGCCGAATTCTTTTGTAGTTGTTTGCCATCCATGATCGACCGAGTATGCCAATATCTCGTCGCCGACTTCATGGATGCCTGCAAACTCGTAGAGCTCAGTCAGAAGACTTTGTGGAAGAGATGGTATGAGACCGTGGGGGCCAGAGGTGTCGGCAAGTTCCGATAAAATGAATTTGTAAAGAAGATCTGCGCAGATCAGGTGGCCGTTATTGTTCGGGTGTACGGCATCCGCGACAGAGAGTCCCATGGGATTTCCCCCGCGCTGACATAAGGCCAGATCAGGTCGTGATAGCTGATCATCGGCAAATTGTAATGAGCTCCGATTCGTGATTGAACCAGCTGGTTTGCATTGCTTCCGGTGTTGTTTGTCGTGAAGAATAAAATCACGGGTACGTCTGTGTTTTTCAGGCACTGCCTAATCAGCCCTTCGTAGGCTGCCGAGTCTGTCGGGTAAATTTCATTTACGGCAAATTCGACAATAATCATGTCTGGAGTATTGTTCAACAGATCCTCCTTTACACGAGAGCATGCAAAACGAGGTGATGTCGCACCGATCCCCGCGTTTATCGCAGTGAAATATCTGTCGGGATAATTTTTATGCATGAAACTGCAAAGTTGATTCGCGTAGGAATTTTCGATCGGATTAGCCCCCGTTCCAGCGGTTATTGATCCGCCGATGAATCCGATTTTGAGAGAGCTTTTATTCAACATTTTGTCGTAAAAGCCGCGCATTCTTGCATTGTCTCCGGTTGATAATACCGATGCAGAAACATCAGAGCCTTCGCCGAACTTGCATCCTGCGACTGCGAAGGAAGTGTCCCAATTGGCGACGGCAAGATTTTGAACAACAGAATTTGTTGGTGTGTTCTTTGAGCAATTTAAAGAAAACATAGATAGTAAAGAAATGGATACAATCAGTTTCGCCGAACTGATTTTAAGGCAGTGATTCTGAAATACACACATTTGGATTTCTCCGCGCTGTTTGTTTATCGAGCCGAATCAGTCGGCCTGTCTTGCGATAAACATACGGCGTAAGTTTTCCCAGACGATGTGCATTCCGGTGAGAACATGTGCATTCCGGTGAGAACAACAAAAACGGCGGACATATCTGCCCGTCGTTTTCGAATCAATCATCAATCAAAAAACGATTTACTGACCTTCCATCGTCTTGTCGTAGAAGCTGACATAATCGAAGCGATCGGGGCCTTCCATTTGGGCCATTGCAGAACGCGGATGAAGATTCATCTGGCCGGTGATCATATATGGAATATCGAATCCCCAATTGAGCTTATGCTTGAGCGGAACGATCTGCTCCTGAATGCAGGAAAGCAGTGGGCGAAGGTGATACTTCGGGTTCTTCAGAAAACCGAGCATGAGTTCAGTATGACAATTACCCGCACCGCTACCGAGTCCGCCTATTGTTGTATCGAGGAAGCTTGATCCGAGAATCAGCGATTCGATCGTGTTTGCGTAGGCGAGTTGCTGATTGTTGTGCGCATGTATGCCG
>CAIOZP010000429.1 GCA_903862805.1 uncultured Fibrobacterota bacterium | reverse complement strand
TCACCAGGCTGCGGCGCGGCTTCGATAACCGCCGATGCCAAAACAATCACCAAAAGCAACGCACATCTGCAAATATTTTTAATCAATTGACACCTGCGAATTTTCACGGTTGTTAACAAAAGGAATATAATCGAGATTTGGATTATCCGCAATCTGCTGTTTGATGAATAAGTGGAATCAGAAGGAAGAACTCAATCGCATTGCCGCATTAATCGCCGCCACAAGACTCTTCTCACTCGCAATGCCGCTGCCTGCGATGTCAAAGGCGGTGCCGTGACCAACTGAGGTGCGAATGATCGGAAGGCCGACAGTGATATTCACACCATGATCAAAGTCCTTCGACTTGAGCGCAACAAAACCGTGATCGTGAAGCATCGACACCACACCATCGAACTCTCCACCAAATGCCCGATGAAAGACCGTGTCGGGGGGATAAGGGCCGGTAACATTCATGCCGAGCATTACCGCTTTGTCAATTGCCGGAACAATCTCATCGATCTCTTCACGTCCGAACAGGCCGCCTTCACCGGCGTGAGGATTCAGTCCGCCGACCGCGATGCGCGGGTTCTTTATGCCCAATCCGCAAAGTGTTTCGTGAAGCAGACGGATGTGATTCAGCACCCGTTCCAGTTTGACAAGATCAATCGCATCGCGCAATGAGCAATGCGTCGTCACGTGGGTCACACACACATTGTCGAGCATGAACATCATCGACCAGTTTTCGCACTTTGTAAAGTGAGCAAGAATCTCGGTATGTCCGGGGAAATCAATACCGGCCATATGCAAAGCCGTTTTGCTGATCGGCCCGGTAACGATCGCATCGATCTTTTTTTGCAGAGCCAGATCAATCCCCGAAATAATCCAGTTGAACGATGCCTTTCCGGTTTGGGCAGATTGCTTGCCGAACTCCGGCAACTCGGCCAATTCCTCTTTGTCAAGCACGCACAAACTGCACTCGTCAAGTTCATCTACAGAAGAAATTTTTCTCATCGGAAAATCAGCAGAAAGGATCTGGGCGGCTCGTTTCATGGCATTGTAGCTGCCGATAACAAAGCAGTGGGAATTTTTCGGGAACAGTTTATCAGTGTAAGCCTTTGCGATTATTTCAGGGCCGATACCGGAAGGATCGCCCATCGTGATCGCAATTTTTTTTACGGATGGCACGACATCACCTGAGCCGACGGCAAAAGCCCGCGGTCGCGACTGCCGGTGGGTTGAGCGACTATGTCCCAGTTATCGAAGCTGTTACCGATTTTGATTCCGAAGCGCTGACCACCAATTGGTGCGGGTTTGCTAAGGCCCCAATCCCAGTTTGCTGAAATCGCAAGCGGAGATCCGAAGAGCTGTGTTGCAAGGCGAAGTTCGGCACCAACGTAATAGAGTCCGTCACTCAAATTGAATTTTTTGATGAAGTCGGATGGATGTTCGACCGCTGCCGCACCGCCTGCATCTATTACTCCATAAAGTTTTTCGAAGTACATGAAACCGAGTTTGCGATCAATGTTGGTTAATATCGGAATACGGTAAGACAGGTCAGCACGGATCACGGCATTGCCGGCTATGAGAAGTGTGTCGGTGTAGAGTGGGATTGTGTCGGCAACTGTCCACGTTTTGTTTTTGGTGATGGTTTTTAGCGTGTCCTTGAAATAATAGACATAGCCAGGAAGCCATGAGGTCTGCTTCATATATGACGGAAAATCTACACGCGGAATATAACCGGAATCTACATCTGAACGAAGACCTTTGCTGCTCGCATCTGTCAATCGCTGTACGATTCCGTCTAAAGAAAACTGTATCGAATGCTTTTCATTCCACGGCATCGAAAGACCTTCTCGAAGAGAAACAGAAGAAACATCGTAGTTATACGCCGATAG
>CAIOZP010000428.1 GCA_903862805.1 uncultured Fibrobacterota bacterium | reverse complement strand
TGCCCGAGATCTACTCCTCCCCAAACTGCTTACTCCTCCACTCCCAACAACACAAAAGAACTATTTTGTATAAAGTAGAATTTTCATCAAGGGGCTTCTGATGAACATGAACGCCAGCCTTATAGATCAGCGTATCGGCAAAATCGTTGCCGACTACGACTCATTTCTCCCCGCCGGAGCGGATGACCACAAAAGGAAATCTGCCGCGTTCGTTCTTCTGTGCATGTCGACAGTTCTTGATCTACCGATTGAAGAGGTCGCAGATTTTCTTACGGAGGGGGCTCAGGATGCAAGTATCGATGGGATCCATCTTGGCGAAGTGGATGATGGAGAATTCACGGTCACCTTGTTTCAAGGGAAATACAAGCAGAATCTCGAAGGTCAAAACGAGTTTCCCGAGAATGATATTAAAAAAGCAATCAACACCATCTCAACCATTTTCGACCCGGACAAGCATGTCGATGTCAATGAAAAGCTGAAACCGAAAATTGAGGATGTTCGTTCCCTTGTTCGCGATGGATATATCCCCAATGTTAGAATGATTCTTTGTAACAACGGGTTGGGGTGGAACACCCAATCGCAGACCATTATCGACAATAGCGGACTCTCTTCCAACCAAGTCGAGTGGATTCATTGGAATCACGACTGCATTGTATCTGTTATGCAACGGAAAAAAACCGTTGATGAAACTATCCAACTTTCTGGCGATGCTGTTATTGAGGACTTCAATTTTCGGCGAGTACTTATTGGGAAAGTGCCAGTAACAGAAATTGCCGAGATATTCAACCGGCACAATGATCTGCTGCTTGAGCGCAATATTCGTCGCTATCTCGGATTACATTCGAACCGAGTCAATTCAGCAATCCATCAAACTTTGACTGATACAGAAAAACGAAGTAACTTCTATTTCTTTAACAACGGCGTGACAATGATATGCCGTAAATTTCGGCACAATGCACTGCAGGGGAAGAACTATCAGGTAAAAATAGAGAACCTACAGATCATCAATGGCGGCCAAACTTGTAAAACCATTCAACAGACCCTTGCATCAATGGAAAATACAGCCGAACTTTCAGAAGTCTTCGTCTTAGTGAGAATATATGAGCTTGCTGAAGATGATCAGGATTTTGTTCGTGATATTACCTATGCAACAAATAGCCAGAATCCTGTTGATCTCAGAGATCTTCGATCAAATGATGAAATTCAACGCCAGCTTGAAATAGGTATTTCAAACCTTGGATTTATATACAAACGACAACGTGAAGATGGACAGAGTGGTTCTACCGTAATCCCAAGTACCATCGTTGCAGAAAGTGTACTTGCTATTTGGCGCTGTATGCCTCATCAAGCAAAGTTCCTCAGAAAAGAACATTTTGGCGCATTGTATTCATTTGTTTTCAACTCGCTTAATGCTGCACAGGCAGTGCTGGCTGTGTTGATTTACAGGTATGTTGACAGCATGAGAAAAAAATCTATTCCAACCGAATACTCGTTTATACCTTATGCGACACATTATCTCGCAAATGTGATAGGTATTCGCTTGATTGTTAGCAACGGTCTTAATAAACCAGACCAAATTAGCCATCTGAACTTTTCTCAATTGATTGAGTCGTTCGATAGTGCCAAGGACTCAATTTACTCATTTGCACTGACCACTGTTTCGGATGCACTAAAAGGTCTTTATGGAGATCGCGCACTGACTCTTCAGCAACTTTCAGCAACATTTCGTCGCGGCGACCTGCTTTCATATTTGCCCAAGCATGAATTAAAACAGTAAACAAGAATCGGCAAAGAAATTATTGCAGCGCCTCGCCATGCCGAACTGGCAGTGAATCTTGCTGGAGCAATGGCGATGTTTTTGATTTCGACATTTGAAGCGAGAATCCAACCATGACCCAGATACGGCATCTTGGCAAAACTACCTCCGATACTTTCAAATCTTGTACAGATCCGAAACTTGCAGTATATTCCTACCAGCATACCCGCCGGGCCTCTGATACAAGCTCACTTCGGCGGGTTTTTTTATGTTCAGGTATCCGCTTCGAGGAAGGACATCGTGTCCATGACTGAACCTTCAACCAACAGCAAAAGCGCCCTCCCTCCCCGCGAAACGCTCACCATCGAGTTCAAGAGCGACCGCGCCCGCCTATCCGACAAGGATCTCGTCGAGGCTGTCGTAGGCCTTGCCAACACCAACGGCGGTGAACTCTGGCTCGGCGTTGAAGATGATGGTACACCAACTGGCCTACACCCAGATCACTCATTGATCATCGGGATTGCCGGAATGATCTCGGGACGGACATCTCCATCGCTCACGGTTCAGGTGGAAGCCGTCGAGGTTGATGGAAAACACCTTGCCAGGATCACAGTCCCCAAGGCCCCAAGTGAAGTGGCAACCAGCAACGGCGTCTATCTTCGCCGCCGGATAAAGCACGACGGAACACCAGAATGCGTACCGATGCTCCCGCATGACCGCATGAGTCGTGCAACTGGTTTCGGTCAGCTTGATGTATCTGCTCAGCCTGTTGCCGGTGCAACCCTTGAGGATTTCGATCCCCTTGAGCGCGAACGGCTCCGTCAATCGGTTCAGCGATACGGTGGAGACAGGGTACTGCTCGATCTTGATGATGAAGCACTGGATGGCGCGCTTGGACTTACGGTGCATCAGGGCGGCGGCGTTCGGGTTCCAACTCTTACTGGTCTCCTTCTTGTGGGCCGCGAGTTATCGCTTCGGCAACTTGTACCGACATCCGAGCAGGCGTTTCAGGTCATGGCCCAGCAGGCTGTGCATTTTAATGAATTCCACAGGTACCCACTTCTCAAGGCTCTCGACTGGCTGGAAACGAATTTTCGGCCATACAACCCGGAAGAAGAGCTACAGATCGGATTGTTCCGGGTTCCAGTTCCCAAGGTGGATATGGCTGGATTTCGTGAGGCTGTGGCCAATGCTCTTATACATAGAGACTATCATCGCCTGGGTGCAGTGCATGTCCGTCTCGAAGAAGACGCACTTGTGGTCAGTAACCCCGGTGGTCTTGTCGATGGCGTAACTCTCACCAATCTGCTCACCACCGAACCACGGCCACGTAATCCGCTTCTTGCCGATGCAATGAAAAGGATCGGTATTGTA
>CAIOZP010000427.1 GCA_903862805.1 uncultured Fibrobacterota bacterium | reverse complement strand
TTCGTACCAAGAACATCGTGATTTCAAGTACCATCGCAGAACAACTTGTGCAGAACGCCGAGACCAATTTCATGTCAAGTGACATCCTCACCTATTACTCGAATTTCATGGGCAGACAAGGCTGGCGTTTCAACAACCTGAATGTCCCATGCGTTGACTTGGTCGATAACGGCAAACCGGTGCAGGATCCCGATGTTGTCGCCTGCCGCAAATTACTTGTTTCCAATTGACAAAGGAGAATGTCGTGAAGATACTGGTAATAGGCCACAAGGGCCAGCTCGGAACCGATATGTGCAATGTCATGAAAGATGCCAAGCACGAAGTCGAAGGAATCGATTTCCCTGACATCGACATTACTTCGTTCGATTCGGTGGCCTCGGTTGTCTCTTTGTCAAAACCTAATGTGATCGTGAACTGCGCCGCCTTCACCGCCGTCAACGACTGCGAGACAAAACAGGAACTCGCCTACGCAGTCAACGCTGACGGTGCCGGAAACATCGGACGCGCAGCTGCGTCGATCAGAGCGAAGGTTCTTCACATCAGCACCGACTATGTTTTCTCCGGAGTCGCCGCATCGCCGCTCGTCGAAACCGATCCATGCGAACCGCAGTCTGTTTATGGCAAGAGCAAACTCGCAGGTGAGATTGCCCTTGCAAAAGAACTCAAGGAACATTTCATTTTTCGCATTGCGTGGCTTTACGGTGCCAACGGAAACAACTTCGTGAAAACAATCTGCCGTGTCGGCCGCGAACGCTCCGTCGATGGCAAAGCGCTTCGCGTGGTTGACGATCAATTCGGAACACCGACATGGACGGTCGATGTCTGTCGTCAGGCTTTGCAGGTTATAGGCACCAGCCATTACGGCATCTATCACTGCACATCGCAGGGCGAATGTTCGTGGCTCGAGTTTGCCACGCGCATACTTCAGCAGTTCGGGATTCGCGCAAAGATAGAACCATGCACAACCAACGAATATCCGCAGCCTGCACCAAGGCCGGCGTATTCGGTGCTCGACAATGCGAAACTGCGTTCGCTTGCGCTCGACGTCATGCCTGACTGGGAGGAATCGTTCGATCACTTTGCCGCGCAAATTAAAGCAAGCGGAGTCTGGAACTGAGATGCGAGCTTTAGGCTTTGTCTGCCCACTGTTGATTTGCTGCTTCACACTTTCCGCCGACACGATTCCAAATCAGCGCCGACAAATAAAGCTCGAAACTATTTCCAAAATACCCGACGCCGGACTACTATTCGCACTCGCAGTTTTCGATTCTGTCAAAACAGATCCAACGCCTTCAGTCATCAGAAGCAGGAGCGACATTACAGTCAGCCGCATATCCGATACAGCTGCACCTGCCGTGACTCAGTCGCTCGATTCATGGAAAACCATACTTCGTATTCATCCGGTTTTTTCAGCAGGATCACTTCGGGGAATCGAAGGAGTTTCCAGATTCGCTACTGGTCACGATGTGAGCATCAGCGGACTCGTTCCGATCAACGGCGGAACCCTGCGGATCATTCCGGAACATGGCGACACATCACTTTTATCGGACTCAAATCGCGCCATAGCCGCCGCATTTCCGCATTTGAAATTAATCGCCACCGCAGACAATCAGTTCAATGCGACAAGCGTTAAAAACGATTATCATTTTGTAAAGCCAAGCGGAAACCCTGTGGTCGATGTTTCCACAGGCAAATGCGACGAAGCTGTTATTTCACTCAAGCAGGACTTGGATCTTCTTTCGCTGCCGAAGCTCGCTTCATTCCATGCAGACACATTTTATTGCGAGCGATATTTCACGGCACTTCGCAAGGCGGACAGCTCAGTCGCTTCTGTCTTACGCAAACTGCCGATCACAGACATCATCAAGAAAAATATCCGTTCAGATGGATTCCCTATACATAAGATTTTTTCTTCAGATACAACCAGCGATTCAGTTGTGGCGATTTCAGATTCAGGACTTCCGATGAGACCTGAGCGTCTGATCTTCCCGTCAGACGACAAAGCCGCCTTGGTTCTTGCGCAAAAAATCTCCGATGCGCTCAAGTCAGCAGGCATTACCGTTTTGTTTAGCCCTCTTGAAACCGTTGAATATGAACGTCGCATGATTCGCGGCGACTGGGACATTGTGATCGGATCAGTTGCAGAATGTGGCGGCCGTTTCAATTTCAGCGAAGAGGATTTGTCGGGGATGCTTTTTTCGCAACGATGTAACGAAGTATCGTCCATCAAAAGCGGCAGACTGATTCCGATGTTTTCACTGACCCGTTTTGTCATGAGAAGGAAATTGCCGGAAGCTCAGTTGCCTTGGGCGGGAGATAGTTTGCCGACAGTAAAATAACAACCTTGAGCAACAGCAAAACAGCGGGTCGATTCTTCGTGGATCGACCCGCTTCTTGTTTTTTGCAAGGAGAAATTCTCATCGTGTCAAGTGGTTCTCCGAAAATTGTTCAAAACCCTTGCCGCCGGTTCAAGGAAAGTGCTCCGACGGTATCCGTCGGAGCACTTTCTTATCGGAAACATTGCATCGCTATTAGCGGACAATCACGCTGTTATTTCAATCCGGCAAGCGTTTTAATTGTGCGCGAACTTCCGTCGGTAAATCTCACCCGTGCAATCACCTCATACATGCCGTTGCCGGCAGCAGCTCCGGAAGGAGTTCTGAGATTCCATGCAGATTCGGCAGTTCCCTTTGTTTTGCGGGACATATTGTCTGCAAAAACCAAAGCGCCGAGCGGATCATACAGTTTGAGCGAAGCGGATGATATCGACTTCTCCCCTGACGATAACGTAATCAGTACCGATTGCATTCTGCTGACATCTGCAATTGAAGGAAGTACCTGCAGTTTGACTCCTGTGTACCCGGCATCACCGGAATTCATCACAGCGTCACCCTGATTTTTCTGGATGGTGTCGTAAACGGTATCACTGACGGTGCTGAGCGTGACCACGGAATCCAGACGTGAGCCGAATACAACGCTTAGCCTCAGCGAGTCGATGCGTGTCACCGTGGTATCATGAGTAGTGATATTCGAAACAATCCGGACAATTGTGTCGGGTTCAACCGCAAGCGTATCGCCGGATACAAGGGCCGTGTCATAACCCGTATATGTGGTTTTAGTTGTATTAATAGTAACCGGAATCAATGAGAAACTGGCGCAAACCGTTTGTGCTGCGCTGATATTTGAAATAGTGTACTGAGAGCCACTCATGGAAATTTTTATCCCGTTTATGGTCACCGAGTCGAGTTGATAGCCGGTGGACGACATTACAGAGAAAGTAAAGGAGGATGCAGAGTCAACAGTCGAATCTCCTGACGGAGTAATTGTTCCGCCGCCTGAAGCAGATGTCGATACCGTGTACGTTTTTGCAGCAGCAGCGGTTATACCGACAATTACAGGGCGGAAGTTGTGCGAACGTATTGTCAATATGAGTGTATCGGAATTGTTGAAAGTTCCGCTCACCGGTATGGAGACGCTGCTGCCACTGACGTTTGAGCATCCGATAATCGAATCGGTTCGCGGATTGTAAATCGTTGCGGTTCCGCTTGTGATATTGAGTCCGGTAATTTGATATGAAGCGGATCCGGGATGGATTTTTCCGGCGACGTACGTCAGATTCTGAGGAACACCGGTCCAGATTTCCATTGTAGGATCACCGAAGTAATGGAAAAGCTCGTTTTCATATCTCTGCAGCGTGGTTCCGGAATACCATGTTTCGCCCATGCGGAAAAGCCCCTGAGCCATCACATCACCCAATGTATAAATGGGTGTATGAGTTACTACAACAGGATTCTTTACTGCTGGCGCATTAAGAACCAATCCCGGCCAGATGGCATCGAAGAGTCCTTCTGCAAATGCATCGTTATATCCACTGAAGCTTGCTTCTGCGGCACCAATGATTCCGACGGCTCCGCCGTTTGTTTTACGCAGGAGCGATTCGGCAAAACATTCTGTGAAATTGTATTCACCTGTATGGCAGTTGAGGCTGAAAACCACCGGCTGTTTACTGCCATTCGTAAGAAGATTCACCCCTTTTGAACTTGTTGTTGTGAAATCAGGATGTGCCCAACCGCTTCCATCAGTATATCCGTGATCCCGGTGGAGCAGAAGGAACGTTCCAGTGTTCCAAGCACTTGCGATATCGGTTGCCGTTCCGCTCCATGTAAACCCGTTGGACATTTTAAGTTCGGAAGGAATTGATTCACCGGAGGAATATGTCCCGTTGTTCCAGTAGAGAGGATTTGGACTGTTGGTACAATAGATCCGCTTTGTAGCGTATCCCTTCGAAGCCATGTAGCTCCGGCATTCTTCGGCGGTTTGGGCGAACCGTCTGTCATCATATCCGTCGTTGTCGTCATCTTCGAAATATGCGCTGAAAACAGATGATTTATAAAACGAGCTGTCAGTAACAGGGCACCTCTCATAGGATAAAATTTTATTTACAACACTCTCTGCCTGCGCCTTGGTGGACACCGAAATTCTTCCTCGGGCCATGTCCCCTGTAAAGTCGGAACTGCCACCCATACAGACGTAATAGAGATCGCTGTAATATGTCCGGTTATTATATGTGTGTGCATCATCGGTGAGAGGATTTCCCGGTACAAATTCATTATCGCCGATTATCAGCAGATAGCCAGGTTTCGGTGTAGTTCTGGTGTAAAACGCACTTACACTGTCTTTTATAGCCGTTGTTGTCCATGAGGCTTTTGACAGAATTCTTACTCCATAGCCTTTCTGCCGTTCCCAGCGTGCAAGCGTATCTGCCGCTACCAGAAAGGAATCCTGTGTTATGATAAGAACATCATTGATACCATCGCATAGTGCGGCCGATCCGTGCTGTGCCTGATGATTTGATGCAGACCCATTTACTACAATATTATTCAGAATTGCATCCGCATTGTTTCTGCCTGTTAAGAGCGGAGCCGGACTGATTGAAGCTGCCGGATATTCTATCCGCAAACGAAGCTTTTTATAAACCTTTATACTTCTGCTGACGGGATTGTGAAGAATAGGGCAGATCTGCAATGTTGCCACATAAACGCCCCTGTATTCCTGTTCGCATATTTTTGTAACAGGATTAGCAGGGTACCATGCATCGTGGCTATAGATTTCTTTCAGCGTTGTGAAAACTGCCTTCGGATCTGTAGGTGTTTCCGCGTCGTCAACAGCCTCTTTAAGTGCCGGATAAATCAGTAGAGAGTCGCTGAGTGTTGCAGTATCCGCATCAAGAATCGTCACCGTTGGCAGAACACCTGCGGGTGCTTCCATGTTGATAAGCCTGCACGGAAGTGCCGGTGCCCCGATAGTATGAATTGATCCGTAGCCGTCGAGTGCTATCTGCGAATAGGCTGTTCCGTTAACAACTGATCTCTCACAGGTGATCGGGCCGCTTTCAAGCGATACAACCGAGTAATTACTTCCGGATTCCTCGATAGTGAAAGTTGTTACCAATGGAGCACCGCTAAAAGAGATCTGCGCCCCAAGAAGCGATGACGCCGACAATGCAATTGCGAAAAGCAGGCCTTGTGTAATTTTTATTGCTTTCAATGACATTCCCCCATAAATAGTTGATGAATTAAATATATCAAAGTTAACAAATTAAAATTGATACAGCCAAAATTTGCAATATTGACATGCAATAAGTGTTACCATGTTTTGTACCGTAAAAGATTAATGATTGAAATATGAAGAAAGAATCCGTGTTGACTGGAATGTGTTTGCAGATCATCCGATGAATCACAAGTCGAAATATTATCCATTGCCTGAAATAAATCTCAAATAGCGCATCGCAGACTTATCTGCGCCCAACACAGCCCTGAAACTTCGGGTCGCAAATCGTATATTCATCCCGCCGAAAAATGCCCGATCTCAAACAGACAGCTTTTCCGGTAGCAAAATTCGTGGAGAATCCGTGCATATACTTCTGATAAACAGTAACCGTTTCCGCGACCCGCAGCCGGTGATGCCGATCGGTTTATGCAGCGTTGCGTCGGCTTTGCAGAAGGCCGGACATACCACGCATCTGCTCGATCTCAGCTTTTCCGTTCGACCGGAACAGGCACTTACCGATGCGGTAAACGCGCAAATGCCCGATCTGGTCGGTGTCAGTATTCGCAACATCGACACATCGGTCGGATTCAATCCGCACTTTCTTATCGACAATGTAAAACGCGATGTGATTGATCCGCTCAAGAAATGTTTTTCGGGAAATATTGTTATCGGCGGAGGCGCGGTTGGAATAAACGGCATCGAACTGCTCGAATATCTCGACGTCGATTTCGCGGTGCGCGGCGACGGTGAAAGCGGAATGCTGAACCTTGTGGAACGCCTTACAAATGCAAACAAACTCGACGACTCACCCGGCCTTGTCTGGCGCGACTCCGATGGCAAAATCCATGACGCGGAACCGACTTTCGATGCCAATATCGTTAGCCTCGAATGGCCGCGGCCGCACAGGCATCTGAACATAATTCCATACCGAATGTACGGATCGCCGGTGCCGGTGCAGACCAAACGCGGATGTGCGCTCAAGTGCGCGTACTGCACATACAACAAAATAGAAGGCACATGCTACCGGCTTCGCGATCCAGAAAACATCGCATCAGAAATCGCAGAAATTGTAAGTGAAACCGGCTACAACCGGATCGAATTTGTAGATAGCACATTCAACGCGCCGCTTGATCATGCGAAAGCTGTTCTGCGTGCGATAGTCAATCGCAAATTGAAATTAAGACTCTCGACAATGGGCCTGAATCCGCGCTTCATCGACGAAGAATTTGTCGGGCTCATGAAAAAAGCCGGTTTCAACGAAGTCTGCCTCGGAGTAGAATCGGGCTGCGACGAAACCCTGAAATCCCTCGGCAAAAATTTCACCGTCGCCGACATTGACGCGGCCGCAAAGATATTGCGCAAAGCCCATCTTCCGACCATGTGGTTTGTTCTCCTCGGAGCACCCAATGAAACTGCACAAACGGTAAAAGCAACTTTCAAAACCCTGTCAAGGCTCATGGGATTTGCCGACATCGCCAATATCGGGATAGGAATCAGGATCTACAAAGGCGCACCAATAGCTGCTTCGACAAACGGCGGTCTGCTTAAACCGGTCTCATACATACCGGCAGGTATCGGCATAAAAGCGATGAAGTCGCTGGCTTCCGAGGCGACCATTACGCACCACAATTTTCTGATGTTCGACGAAGGCGCGAATATTCTGCTGCCGTTCAGGTTATTCTTCACTTTCTTTTTCCCTCATCAACCGATCTGGCGGGGATACATCGCAGTGAGATTGTGGGAGAAAATCACCTGCGCCTGGCTTGTGAGATTGTTGATATTCAAATTGATGAACCGGCGGAAGAAATCCGTATAGGATACCATCGGTTTTTTCTGTTTGATTACCTGAAATCACGGAAATGACAAAACAATTTTTTATTTAATACTTCCCAAACTGCGGCGAACCAAAAAATTTCTATTTGGTCACTTCCCAAACTGCGGCGAACCAAAAAATTTCTATTTGGTCACTTTCCAAACTGCGGCGAGTCAAAAAATTTTCATTTGGTTACTTCCCAAACTGCGGCGAGTCAAAAAATTTCTATTTGGATACTTTCCAAACTGCGGCGAACCAAAAAATTTTCATTTGGTCACTTTCCAAACTGCAGCGAACCAAAAATTTTCTATTTGGTTACTTTCCAAACTGCGGCGAACCAAAAAATTTCTATTTGGTCACTT
>CAIOZP010000426.1 GCA_903862805.1 uncultured Fibrobacterota bacterium | reverse complement strand
TTTTCGGGCGCCGCCCTTAACAGGCTACTAAAGAAGTAGCTTCGAGAGGATTTGAGAGCTAAAACGAGTGAGCGAAGGATGGTCATTTGCCGATATTTGTAAAATATCGCCAAATGACCTGACACTCGATCACGATGTTTGCAGCCGCAAAGACTCCGGCGAGACTTTTTTCGTAGCCTGTTAAAGGGGCAACAGTTGTCAGATGGAAAGATTTATGAGCTGGAAGAAAATTGCCTTACTGTTTTTGCTGATCTGCGTCGTCATGGTATTGTCGATATTTCTGATGAACACATTTGAAGATGGCCGATGGCATTTCAACAACCCGTCGTTCGCCGAGTTTCCGGTACGTGGAATCGACATCTCGCATCACCAAGGAAAAATCGACTGGAAAGCCGTCGCCGCATCAGGTGCTCGATTCGCATACGTCAAGGCGACAGAAGGTGGAAATTTCCGCGACAAGCGCTTTGCTGAAAATTCTTCCGACGCGAAACGATACGGTCTGATCTGCGGTGCATACCACTTCTTCATTTTCGGAAAGTCCGGAGCAGAGCAGGCGGACAACTTCATCGCCACTGTTTGCAAGGACTCCGTTATGCTTCCGCCGGTTATAGACTTTGAATCCTCCGGCAGCAACTCTGACGATACACCAATTGATTCCGTTTTCACCGAGCTAAAGGGAATGTACGACAAATTACGGGAATATTACGGTGTGGAACCGGTTATCTATGTTACACACGATTCTTACGATCGCTACCTTGACAAAAAAGACGCTGGGCTGCGATTCTGGATCCGCGACATCATTACCAAACCGAATCTGAAAAATCGCAACCGATGGATCATCTGGCAATATGCCGCCAATGGGCGGATCGAAGGCATCGCAGACGATGTGGATCTCGACGTGTTCAACGGCAGTGAAAAAGAATTTGCCGCGCTGACGAAGAAACAATAGCTACTTCCGGCCGTTATTTTTGACATCGACAAGCATCATTGTTCGAAGGCACCACCCAAATGTATTTTCGCACCTCTTATCGCGAGGGTGGCGGAATTGGCAGACTCACCAGACTTAGGATCTGGCGGGGCGACTCGTGGGGGTTCAAGTCCCCCCCTTCGCACTTTCTTTGTAAACATTTTTTTCGTATGTATTCACGGAGGTCTGCTTGAAAGCAGTAGTTCAGAAGCAAAGCGCGACGCAGTGCGTAATTGAAATCGAGATTGATCGCAGCGAGATTGACGTCGTTTACAACGAGAAGCTCAATGCCAGCAAAAAGAAGGTTCAGCTTCCAGGATTTCGCGCCGGCAAGGTCCCAACCAAGATGATCGAGGCTCAGTTCGGGCCGAGCATCAGAGCCGAGGCGATGGACGAGATCATGAACAAGTCATTCCGCGAAGCATGCAAAGAGAACAAGCTTGAGCCAGTGAGTGATCCGAGTGTAACCGATCTCAAAGACGAACCGGGTGCAGAGTTTTCTTTCAAGATCGCTTTTGAAGTGGATCCGGAAATTACCGTGACCGGCTATAAAGATCTCACGGCACGCCCGCAGATCAAGGCCGTTGAAGATGCCGCGATTGACGAGACTATCGACGATATGCGCGAACGTCTTGCCGGACTTAAAGACACCGGCGCTCCTTCCCGTACTGGCGATTTCCTCAATATCGAATATGTTTCTGTAAAGATCGACGGTGAAGTTCGCGACCTGAGCGCTCCGGTGGCTCCGCTTGAGCTTGGCAAATCGGCGATCACGCCATTCAATTCCGCGCTTGTTGGAATGAGTGCCGGTGAAGTTGCAAAGGTCAGCGACACCTTCGCCGAAGATTTCTTCAACAAGGAATTTGCCGGACACACGGTTGATTTTGAAGTGAAGGTCACGGCTGTTTCCCAGAAAGATCTTCCGGTTGTTGATGCTGAATTTGCAAAGCGCGTTGGAGACTTCGATGATGTCGCCACACTTCGCGATGCGATCCGCAAAGACCATGAAGAGCGCGCGAAGGTCGAAGCCCGCGAGGCCGCATGGTCACAGGCGATCTCCGAACTAATTTCCAAAAATCCTTTTGAAGTTCCGCAGTCACGCGTTGAATATTTCATTGATCGCATGGCGGAAGACGAAGCGAAGTATTACCAGCAGGGTCAGGTTCCGACTCGCGACGAGGTCGCAGGCCGCTATCGTGAGATGGCTGTCAATACGATCAAGAAGCATCGCCTTATCAACTGGATTGCCGAGGCCGAAAACGTCAAGGCACCGCAGAGCGAGGTTGACGAGCGCATCAAGGCAATCGCCGATTATTATCAGCGTCCGTTTGAAGAGATAAAAGAAAATTTGCGCCGCACCGGTCGCACGGTTCAGATCCGCGAAGAGATCCGCGAACAGAAGGTTCTCAACCGTCTTATCGGCGAAGAAACCTGGGCCTGATTTACAAAAGGGGAATCAAATGTCTTCACTTGTCCCGATAGTTATAGAAAACACGAGCCGCGGTGAGCGTTCGTACGATATTTATTCGCGCCTGCTCAAAGAGCGCATCATTTTCATCGGCAGCGACATAACCGAGATCACTGCTGACCTCGTGATGGCTCAGCTGATCTTCCTCGAATATGAAGATCCGGATAAAGACATCACGATCTACATAAACTCGCCCGGCGGCTATGTTTCGTCGGGGCTTGCGATTTACGACACCATGCAGTTTATCAAGCCCGACGTTTGCACGATTTGTATCGGTCAGGCTTCGAGCATGGGCGCGATTCTTCTGGCTGCCGGCAAGAAGGGCAAGCGTTATGTTCTGCCGCACTCAAGAGTAATGATCCACCAGCCGCTTGGTGGCGCTG
>CAIOZP010000425.1 GCA_903862805.1 uncultured Fibrobacterota bacterium | reverse complement strand
TATGTCGTGAAAGATAGAAAGCATTTCATCGAAGCGTTCGTAAAGTGCTTTGCCACGGATCATGCCGTTGAAAACCGTCTCGGATGTTTTGAAATGCGTTGCCGTGAAGTCGGTTGTAGAGATTCCGCCGCTTGACAACGTGGTACGACGAGCCATCTCGGAGGCAGAGTGTCCGGCGGCTCCACAGCGTGTAAGCATTTCTTCGTACAGCGGGAAAAAAGGCAGCAGATCGGCAGGCAGACTGCGCATATCAAAGGCAAGGTCGAGGTAAGAGATTCCGGCCGTGAACAACGGATAGAGATACGCGTCGCATCCGTCAATCTGTGTTTTTTCTTTCGATACCTTTTCGCCTTCGCGTGGAAGATCAATCAAATTCAATTTTGGCAGACAAGATAGATCGGTTTCTGTGATTTCACGTTTTTGTTCGGCCGTAAGTTTTCGCGTTTCGTCAAGGATGCGTTGCTTGTCGGCAACCGTAAAATTGGCTGAAAGTTCGGCAGCTTGTTTTTCGGTGCGCTTGCCGAGACTTTCGCCAAGTTCGTGGCTTGCAGTAATCACCGAAAGAAGGCGATGCGGATTATCGAGCAAGAGCTTTCGCATTTTGTCAACAAAGAAGCCTGTGCCATTTGCCAGTTCAGATTTCAGCTTTGAAAGCGGAGCCTCGAACTTGAGATGAGTCAGCGGATCGCCGCCGTAGATCCAGCTGCGGTAGGCGCGTTCGGCAAGCATGATGCTATAAGGGAAGTGACCGCCGTCGGTAATTTCGCGCAGACGGAATTCGATGGTGCGAAGCGATCCTTCGAGGACTTCGGCATCGAGTCCCTTTTCAATTTCGAGTCGCAAAGTGTCAAGTATCAGCGCTGCAATTTTGTCGGCGTTTTCGGGCTTGCATTTGCGAAGTCCTGCGCCCATTGTGCAGCTTGAAAGATCCGGATCGAAGCCGGTCGAGTCGTCGATGTCTTCGCCGAGTTCGGAATCCATAAGCGCACGACGCAGCGGGGAGCTTTCGTTGTCAAACAAATAATGCGAAAGCACGCGGCCGGTGAGGGCATCGAGCGCATTGGTCGCATCGCAGAATTTCCATGTCATGATTATCGATGCAAGATCATCGTCTTCTTTTGCTCCCGGAACGCTCATGCGAAGTTCACGCGGCTCGGCCCAGTCGGGCTGAATGGCGATCGTCGAATCGAGTTCCCGTTTTGTAAAGTTGGAAAGATAGCGATCATCAAGGAAGGCGAGCGTTTTTTCAGAAGGAATATTACCGAAGAGCACAATGAAACTGTTGGATGGATGATAAAACTTCGCGTGGAAATCACGGAAGCCTTCGAGTGTCAGATCGGTGATGTGATCGGGGTCGCCGCCGCTTTCCCATGCGTAGGTCGTGTCGGGAAAAAGTGCGCCCATCGTTCGCCGCGCAACGTGATTGCGAAAGTCCGAGAAGACGCCCTTCATTTCATTATAGACGATGCCTTTTATCGAGACCGGGCTCTCGACATTTTCGAGTTCGAAGTGCCAGCCTTCCTGCCGGAACGTTTGTTCGGTCAGAAGC
>CAIOZP010000424.1 GCA_903862805.1 uncultured Fibrobacterota bacterium | reverse complement strand
ATACGGCTCCGGCACCGGCAAGTGGCGGCTTCGATCTGAAGGCATTTAAAAATCGTCGTGTTATTACGCCCGAAATGCTTGAGACCTATAAATAAGGAGATGTCATGAAGGCACTGATAGCGTTTTATTCACAGTCTGGATGTACGGCGGTTTTCGCCAGAAAAATTCTCGAGACATTTCGCAATGGCGGGATCGAATGTGACATCGAGTTGATCAAGCCGATCGGCAAAATGCGACCCGGATTAAAGGACATCGAGTTCAAGGGCGAGTTGCCTGATCTCTCCGGCTACGATCTGCTTCTGCTTGGTGGGCCGGTCTGGGCGATGACGATCAATCCGCCTCTGCGCCTGTGGGTAAAACGCTTTGCCGATCTTACAGGTAAGAAGGCCGCGCTGTTCATCACCCTCGGACTTCCATTCGCCGGTGTCGCCAGGGGTGCGATAAAAGCAATAACCGAGGTCTTGGAAAATCGTGATGCTGAAGTGCTTGGCTCGGCTGTCCAGCCCTGCTTCTTTATCGTGCCCGAAAAGGCAATGCAGAAAGCAGCTGAAAATCTGCTGAAAACCGTACAAGGAAACTGATTCAGCTCCGGACTTGAACCGGCCGCGCCGGTTTAACTATATTAGCGACCGCAAGAAACAGAAATTCAAACAAGGAGTGAAATATGGCTGGACCAGCTAAAAAGGGTTCTAAAAACGCTATCGAAAACCGCGGATCCAAAACGGTTATGACCTGCAACACCTGTGGCGACGAGCGCAAGCCGTTCCGCGTGATGGCCCCTGGCCGCAACCAGATGGCTTTTGAATGCAAGTGCGGACTCCTCGACAAGGCCGGAAACAAGATCTGATTTCCGATCGAGGGTGTGTTGAACTCAGAGGCTGCCTCAAAACGAGGCGGCCTTTTTTATTTGGCTGATGAAAGCCCTAACCCGAATATTTCACGAACCCCCAAATAAGCAGATTTTTATGCCTCGCTGTCGTGTTTTACCTATTTGTCAAGTGAAAGTCATATTTGCGGATACAAATACACCCTGTCCCCCAAAATGGTGGTTGAGAGAAACAGCGATCTGTATTTGCTATGTGTTCATGAGAGTTGCGTGCACCTGCTCAGTTCTTGAATCCTTGAAGGAAGCGGAATCTATCGCAGTACTATCAAGCCGCTATGAGGTTCATCTCAACCAGATATCAATGTGGCGCAAAGAATTCTTGGCAAAGAGAGGTACACGCAGGCTTCGTGGGGCAATTAAGAGCGCAATCCCGTATGGAGCTTCGTGCGATCTATCGCAGGGTAAACACATCAAAGCCTGATCGGGCTCATAAGAAGTATCCTTACCTGCTTCGCAACGTGGCTATTACACGTCCGAATCATGTGTGGAGTACCGACATTACTTATATCCGTCTCAAAGGCGGCTTTGCCTATCTCTGCGCTGAAAAATCTCTACCTGCTCATGGTTCGTGGCAAAGCTGTTGTGATAATGCACATTTTTCATGGTGCTAAATTACTCGATTTTGCCGAACAAATAGACAGCTAACCAATAGGTTAATCCACCGTATCAAAAAAATCCACCACCACACTTGCCAACAAACGCTCCCCTCTGGTATATAACAAAAGCTGGAAACAGACAAAATTATCGCGGAGGCAGAAATGCTCAAATCAATTGATCCATGTGTAAAAATCGACAAGGCACAATGGCACTCACGGCGGGATGTGCTTGATTCAGATCTTGCTCAGCTTCAGCGCGACATGCGAGCCGCAGGAATTCCACTTGTAGTGGTAATTGATGGTCTGGACGGAGCGGGAAAAGGTGAAACAATCGGCAGGATCATTGCTCCGCTCGATCCACGCGGATACTCGGTACACACACTTTCTAAACCCGCCGAAGACGAGAAACTCCGGCCTTTTCTCTGGCGTTTCTGGCAAGGTATTCCGAAAGCCGGTGCAATCTCGATCTTTGATCGTGGCTGGTACAATGCAGCTCTTGCAGAGATCGTCGATGGTTCAGATAAATCAACAGCACTTCTTGATGACATCGCATCCTTTGAGCGCACTCTGAGCGACAACGGAACTGTTGTCGTAAAATTCTACCTTCACATCAGCAAAAAGGAACAGGGCCGACGTCTCTCCAAACTGACCGATGATCGTGCAACAAGCTGGCGTGTAACGACGGAAGACATCAAAAGGCATGAAAATTATGCAAGATGGCGCGATGCCGCATCGTGCATGATCGCCGCAACAGATGGCGAAAATTCGCATTGGCACATAATCCCTGCCGATGATCTGCACAGTGCCGAGCTTGCTGTCAAGGAACTGCTTGCCACGTTATGTCGCACAGCTCTTGCTCCGAAAAAACCGGCGAAGTCAAAAATAAAAGCGGCAGCAAAAATCTCCGACATTCTTTCCCAATCCGATCTCTCACTCGTTGTCGCACGGGAAGAATATGACGAGCAGCTCGATAAAATGCAGAAACGGCTCCGGCGCATGGAACACAGGATTTACACCGCGCGCATTCCGGTCGTGATCGGGTTTGAAGGCTGGGATGCTGCCGGCAAAGGTGGCGTCATCAAACGTCTTACCAACGGCCTTGATCCACGCGGATTCGAAGTACATCCGGTAGCGGCACCGAGTGCCGAAGAAAAGGCGAGGCATTATCTCTGGCGATTCTGGCGCGATATACCAAAAGGCGGACACATCGGGATATTCGATCGCACATGGTACGGTCGCGTACTTGTCGAACGCGTTGAAGGATTCTGTGCCGAAGCAGATTGGCGAAGGGCGTTCCGCGAGATAAACGAGTTCGAGCAGCAGCTTACTAATGCGGGAACTGTCATCTGTAAATTCTGGATGAACATAGACCAGGAAACGCAGCTTGCCCGTTTCACTGATCGCCAGAACACACCGGCCAAGCAATGGAAGATCACCGATGAAGACTGGCGCAACCGTGAAAAATGGGACAATTATCTTTCAGCAGTTAATGAAATGCTTGAGAAAACCTCGACCAAGCACGCCCCCTGGACGATTGTTTCTGCAAACGACAAGTTGAATGCAAGACTCACAGTGCTCGATACGGTGATTTCAAGAGTCGAAACCGCATTGCGGAAAAAGCGATGAGTGTTATCCCGATAATCGTCTTGATCCTTGATTAATGAGATTTCAGGATTACCTTGATTTAGAAATCATGGAACTCCTTTTATCAAAAAAATCACGGTTCAAGATAATTATTATATTTCTCACAGGTAGAAGGTGTCCCAGGCCGCTTGATGATATGCATATGAAAATCCAACTAAAAAATCGGATTTTCCTGTCAAATTAACTGGACCAGCTCACTCTTTGGATGAAATACCTCTCGGCGGACGAAATGGGATTGTCTGGAAGCATATTAGGGAATGGCTGACAGAATAGATTTTGAAAGCGAAACATATTCGGGACTGTGATTATGACAATGGGTAATTTTTCTTTCTCTGTAATATGGTCGGAAGAAGATTCTGAATATGTCGGGCTTTGTGCCGAGTTCCCAAGCCTGAGCTATCTTGACAAAACGCAGGAAACAGCTTTGTCCGGTATTCGGAACTTGGTAGAGCGGAAACCGTTGCCGATGAAGCGTGATAGGAACCCGAGAAAGGGTTATTTTGCACTTTTTGTCAGCCCTATTTGTGGTTCGTGAAATATGCGGGTTAGTGTCAATCAACTTTAATCGTTTTATTTCTGACGGAACACGATCGCCTCTGCAACCCGATCCGCCTCTGCCCTGCCCCGCAGTTTTTCGACGATGGCAAGCGAGAAGACGATGGCCGATCCCATCGCACGACCGGTGATGATATTGCTATCGACCACGACCTCGCCGCCGACAAATGTTCCGGTGGAAATCTTCTTCTCTACGCCGGGGAAGCAGGTGTATTTGCGGTTTGGAAGAATTCCCGCTTTGTCAAGAACTGTTGGAGCTGCACAGATCGCAGCTATCAGTCGTTCTGCTTCAAATTGCTTTTTGACAATCTCGATGACCTTGTCGGATGCGCATAAATTCGATGCACCTGGATTTCCACCCGGTAAAACCACCGCATCGAAATCACCGGTGACTGCATCGAACGATACATCGGCGAACACAACAACATTGCGGGCGCTTGCGACGGTTCGGCCGCCGAGTCCGGCAACGACAACATCCATTCCAGCGCGTCGCATTATGTCAACCGGCGTCAGGGCTTCGATCTCTTCATTACCCTGCGCAAGAATTACAAGCACTCTCTGTGACATTCAGTCTCCCTTTTTAATGACGATTCGGACGAGATTACATTCTGGCGGAGTCGGAGAATTGAAGTGAGCAACGCGCATCGCCCGTGCCTCCGGCTTTGTGGAAATATCTTCAACAGGAAATTTTTTAGCATTGACAAGACAGGCTTTGGGGACAGGTATTCCAGACGGCAGAGCAAATATCACTTCGTTCACACCCGACGAATTCAGCTCTATCACATCGCCCTTGAACTCGGCACGAATCAGAGGAACCTGCACCGCCGGATCGAACTTCGCGGTCACGATGTTGTCGGTGCAGATCGGCAGCTGCGGCAACGCGGCCCAGATGACATTGCGGACATGCGGCTTTCTCCATCTGTCAATCAGCGCGCAAATACTGTCGCGTTCGAGCATCTTGTAATCGAAGCCGTGAAGCGCCGTATCGTTCATGCGGAACGCAAGATTGACACCTGCGGCCTTTAGCTGTGCAGCAAAATCCTTCGTCTGGACGGCCGGATAAATCCGATCGTTTCCATTGTTCAACACCAGAAACGGACGTGTCTGCATGTCTTCAGGAATGATCGGAATATTGAATTGCGTCAGTATCCCACCGTAACCGGAAACCGCGATAAAACCCGCAAATGGCGCTGGAATCGTCTGCGCCGCAAGGAAACATCCGGCTGCACCATCGGAGACACCGGCGAGAATGATTCGATCTGGATCAATCGGATAATGCAACGTCATGTAACGCACGGCTTGAAGCACACGCTCCATTCCGGCGGCAGTCCACCAAGGCGCATACCGGTTCGCACTCGGACTCGCAACAAAAACTGGAATCGTATCGGCGATGAAACTGTACATGTCCCATGCCCGCGAACCCTTGTCGTCACGATCGCTTCCGTTGCCACCATGCAGATACACAATCAGCGGATATTTCTTTGAAACATCCCAGCCCTTTGGCGTGCGCAGACCAAGGCTGTACTGAAGTCCGGTTTCAGGACAGGTCATGCGGATTACCGGCGTATCTATTCCCGCAATCGCCGTGGAAACCGGCTTGACAGGAAGAGAATCGGGGATCGGAAAATTCTTTTGCCTGATCGACACCGATGCGCTGTCAACAAACCACGCATCTGCAGACGCAGCAGTATTGAGATGCACCGGCCCAGCCTGACATCCGGCAAAGATCATACTTGACAGAAAGGGAATAAGAAGAGATCGGTTCATTGGATTTCCTTTGGGCGTCACTAATAATATCGGAAGCACAAAGGAAAATAGTTTATGATCCTGAATACAGCAGCCGTCTGCCGCCGCATTCGTAATTTCGTGAGCGCTTCGGATTTATCTGCGGTTTTTTGATGGGAAATCTTGTTGATTTGAGGTGCGTGCGGCTACAATCTTGCCGACGCGCCATTTAGCCTTCATTTCAGGCGATCATTTTTCTCGCTTGCACCTGCAATGGACAATTTCTACCATTGGAATCGAAGAATGCGGGCGCAATGGACGAAACCTGTCATCAATTTTCCCCCTCCGCGCCCGCCGTGGCCGACTTTGGTCATCAAATCTCTACATGGCACGCGCCATCTTCATTTCTGATCATCAATTTCTTCCACGGCAAAGGATTTGGAGGAAAATGATCAGCTCGGATAAAACCTTCGCCGCTCCAAGGACGAAACGGCTCTGAAAATCAGAATGCGGTTCTGGTCGATTGAGCAAGTGGTGCTGCAGTTTTATTCCTTGCGGCAGCTTTTGTCTCCTCGGTTCGGCACATTCATGCAATCACGACATCAAAGCTCTACGCGAACTATCTGAGTGGTGAGGATGCATACACTATTTGGAATACACTTCAGCCAAAAAGTAACGTGATAACGCAAATTTCAGGATCCGCCTTCCACTACCACGAAAGCGAAATGGCTGTGGTGAATATCCAGGGGATATCACCGGTGATGGGAAGAAAAATCTTAAAGCCAACCATGTTTCGCAAACATTGCTGGATAGAATCGGGTCAGATTATCAATTTTTCATACTTGGGAATATGCTCGCAATTTTTCCACTGCCAAATCTGGCCGAGAGATCGAGAGATATAGTGTCTGCCAGAAATAAGTTAAGCTGATCGGATCACTTTCAGGCAACGCCTTATCGTATATTTGCCGCCCGAGACAAAAAGTAAAGGAATTTCCGCACGATTGACAGTGCGGTAAAAAAAGATGATTACAGATTTCATTGAAAAATCGAAGATCCGCAATATCGCAATTATTGCGCACGTTGACCACGGCAAAACTACGCTTGTTGACAAGCTCTTCGACCAGAGTGGCATGTTTTCCGAGCATCAGTCCCACGACAAGCGCCTTATGGATTCGATGGATCTTGAGCGTGAGCGCGGTATCACGATCTCGGCCAAGAACGGTGCTTTTGCCTACAAAGATCATTTCATAAATATTGTTGACACCCCCGGACACGCCGACTTCGGTGGTCAGGTTGAGCGTGTTCTGCGTATGGCCGACGGCGTTCTGTTGCTTGTCGATGCGCAGGAAGGGCCGATGCCTCAGACCTATTTCGTTCTGAAGAAGGCGCTGGCACTTGTGCTTCCGGTGATCGTCGTCATCAACAAGATTGATAAGCCAGCGGCGCGCCCCGATTGGGTGCTTGATCAGGTCTTTGATTTGTTTGTAAAGCTCGGTGCTCCCGATCATATTCTCGACTTTCCTGTGGTATATGGCTCAGCCAAACAGGGCTACATGCGCCACAAACCTACCGACGACGACATGGATCTGCGCGTTCTTTACGATGCAATTGTCGAGCATATTCCTGAGCCGTCAGGTGAGTCGGATGCACCGCTTCAGATGATGGTCAGTTCGATAGATTACTCGCCGTATCTTGGGCGTCTGGGCATTGGAAAAATTACTCAGGGAACGATCAACATAAACAGGCCTGTTGCAGCGGCGCTTCGCAGTGGTGCGGTTGTTCCGGCTCGTGTCACCAAGATTTATCGCTTCTGGTCGAACCAGAAAGTGCCGGTAGAAACGGCAGGTGTCGGTGAAGTTGTGGCAATTGCAGGCATGGACGATGTGACGGTTGGTGTGACGTTTACCGATCCCGATAATCCGGCGCCGCTTCCGCCAATGGAAATTGATCCGCCTACTATTTCGATGAATTTCATTCCCAACGATTCGCCTTTCTCGGGGCGTGAGGGACAGTTCCAGACCAGCCGCCAGATTGAAGAACGTCTCCGTCGCGAGACACTTTCCGATGTGGCGCTAAATGTCGAGGAACTTACCGATAGAGTCGGTTACAAGGTCAGCGGTCGTGGCGAATTGCATCTGTCAATTCTTATTGAAAAAATGCGCCGCGACGGATACGAATTTCAGGTCACACGTCCGCAGGTTATAATGCGTGAAGAGGCCGGCAAGATGCTTGAGCCTTACGAAGAACTTACCGTCGATGTCGATGAATCCATCATGGGCGCGGTGATCGAGAAGCTCGGTCAGCGCAAGGGGCTCATGCAGGAAATGATCCAGAATAACGGGCTCGTTCGTCTTGTCTATCGCATTCCAACCCGTGGCCTGCTTGGCTATAAATCTGAATTTATGACCGACACGCGCGGCATGGGTGTTATGAGCTACGTTTTCCACAGCTATGGCGCTTATGCAGGTGATCTTCGCAACCGCAAAAACGGTGCGATGTTCTGCAAAGAAAACGGTACTACCGCCGGATATTCGCTCGACAATCTGCAGGAGCGCGGAACGCTGTTCCTCGGTCATGCGATTGATGTCTATGCGGGAATGATAGTCGGCGAAAATGCCCGTGAAGGCGACATGATTGTAAACCCGTGCAAAGGCAAGAAGCTTTCTAATATGCGTTCATCGGGTGCAGATGAAGCTATTGTTCTTACGCCTCCGAAGCTGCTTACGCTTGAGGATTGTTTAGCGTGGATCAACGACGACGAGCTTGTCGAGGTGACACCAAAGAACATCCGTATGCGCAAGGCTCCGTAATTTATTTTGTTCCCAATCATGAACCTTCGGAAATATCTGATCCTGAAAGGCGCGAGCGGCGAGAAGTTCCAGTTCACAGCGGAATTCGTTCCTGCCGACCTCATGGGCATACTCGTTTTAGTTGCCACCGACGACGGTCTGATTCGTCGCTACCGCAATATGCTTCACAGGATCGAGACCACAATTCCGTACGAAAGCCTTGCAACCGATCGCATGATCAGCCTGTCCCACGGTCAGCTCGGATGGTTCAACTGGGCGAGAGTGAGTCTGCTTTTCTTCGCTGTGTCGTCGGCGCTGGTAATGATTTTTGAACCACAGTCGTCGCCGGTATTCAAATGTCTTGCAATACTGCCGTGGCTCTTGGGAGCGGCGGTCTTTTCGTTACTCGCATTTGTAAAGAAAGAATTCATCGCATTCTTCGACAGCATGGGAAATATGCTTTTCGAAATTCGCGACACTCAGCATAATCACGAGTTCTGCGATCACCTCAGAACACTTGTTGAGATAGCCGATATGACCATGCCTGCCTACCGTGTCGAAGAAGAAGAGCCCCTCGACTAAGATTCGGCCACCCCGCTTCTGCATTCATTCATCCGGCCTTTGTTCAGAATTCATCTCAGATATTTGATTTTGGAATAATCAAAAATCCATGCAACTTTCCACTCCACCATAGTAGTGTTGCCCGAATCAAACCTGGATAATACGTTAGGACTTGAGGATTGATTCGTAAAGCGGTGATGCAGATTTTGATGGAAATTTTGAGGTAATATCCCAAAGCGATATTGCCGACAAGATACCCGGAGGGTGGAAATTTCCAGTCGAAAGATGCGCAACGAGTTACAGAGCAAGACCAAGAATTAATGCATGATCTGGGTTTACTTGACGGCTGTATATGTGAACGGTATTAACCTGAAAAGCAATTCGGGAGTATGAAATGAATTACGCTTTGATACTTGCGACCACTTTTTCTCCGCTGATGCAGTTGCTTCTCGCATTAACACTGTGGTTTGTTTATGCACATAACCGAAATCAGAAATTCACGTTCTACCTTGGCAATGCGATGGCGCTTAATGGCTCATTCATTCTTCTTTACGCATTCTACCTCAGCGCAAATCCGATTATTTTCGGATTTGGCGTTGTAGCACTTGCCAGTATGTTCATATTCTACTCGCTGAACCTTCTCTGGGCAGTTAGTT